>CANJDY010000029.1 GCA_947472635.1 Chitinophagaceae bacterium | reverse complement strand
GCATTAAAGAGGCTAGGGAAATATATCGTTGGTTTATGCCTTTGCTTGAACTAGATATTCATTCCAAATTAGTACAATATATTAAGTTGGCCGAAAAACAGACAGGTTTGGGAAGTGAATATGTAAGGGAGCCTCGGTTAATTTTAAAGGCTACCGAAAGGGAGCAATACTTGAAAATAATTGATGACTCAATAGCGTCTTGTCCAGTTCTTCCGGATTATTTAGCTTTATAAATTCAGATTTTTTGAATATTCCTCATAGAGTTCCCTTTAGTTTCTGAATGGATTCAAAGTGAAGTGTACAATCAAAATAACCTGTCTAGTTGCTTTTTGAATGAATTCGACTTCAGTAAAGTGAAGACCATTATTTGATTTTAAAATTTGCCAAAAAATATTTTGTCCAGGTTTTTTATGATTGTATCGGGCTGAGGGAATGATTTTTTTAGGCACATTAAATAATAAACAGCTATTTCCCTTCTCTTTATTATATTTCTTACAATAAGAATAATTGTTTTCAGGCCAATTTGAGTTATTTACTTTCGTGAAAGAATTGTTATCAGGTAATGAATAACACCAGTATGGGTTTGAAGTAATTCGATTTTTTTTACAATGATAAATTTAAAGCGCGGTATATATTTCTATTTTAAATGATACTATATTACTTCAACGATTTGTCCGCTAACAATTAACGATAAAGAATACTAAAACAATTGACTATGCTAAGCCCCTTGAAAAAGTCATTCCTTTTTATTGGAATTATTTTCGCTCTAACTTCTTCTGCTCAGGAAAAAAAGGGCATTTTAACCCTTGAGGATATTTACGCTACCAGGACGTACAGCCAAAAAAGTTTTGGACCTGTTCGGTGGATGAAAGATAACCTTGGTTATTCCACTTTAGAAGCCAATACAAATTTAGGGGGTAAAGATATTGTCCGCTATGATGCTCAATCTGGACAAAGGACGTTGTTGGTTTCTGCAAAACAACTTACTCCTGCTGGGCAATCAAAACCTTTGGTTATTGCTGACTATAATTGGTCTGAGGATGACAGTAAATTATTAATTTTTACAAATACCAAAAAAGTTTGGCGATACAACACCCGAGGGGATTACTGGGTACTCAATCTTGCAACCGGAAGCCTGCAGCAATTAGGGAAATCTATGGAGAGTAGCACCCTAATGTTTGCTAAATTTTCTCCAGATGCAACAAGGGTGGGCTATGTGAGTAAAATGAATGTATATGTGGAAGACCTTGTATCCAATCAAGTACTTCCAATTACCCATGATGGAGGAGGCGATATTATTAATGGAACATTCGACTGGGTTTACGAAGAAGAATTAGATTGTAGAGACGGCTTCCGATGGAGCCCTGATGGTAAAAATATAGCCTACTGGCAGTTTAATACTAAAGCAATTGGGACTTTTTACCTGATAAATAATATTGATTCCGTTTATTCGCAGCCCATTCCATTTCCTTATCCCAAAGTGGGTACAACCTTATCTTCAGTTAAGGTAGGTGTAGTAGCTGCAAGCGGGGGGGCAACCCGATGGTTTGCTATTCCTGGAGATGCTCAGAATAACTATTTGGCCAGAATGGATTTTATTCCTGCTTCGAACGAAATAATGGTTCAACAACTTAATAGACTTCAGAATACAAATAAAATATGGATTGGTGATATCAAATCAATGCTGGTTAAAAATATCATGACAGAAACAGATAAGGCATTTCTTGACTTACATGATGATACCCGTTGGCTTGAGCATGAAAAATATTTCACCTGGACCAGTGAAAGGGATGGATGGCGACATTTATATAGGGTTTCAAGAGATGGGAAAGAAATTAAGTTAATTACAAAGGGGGATTTCGATGTGTTACAGATTAGTTGTATTGATCCTAGTAATGGCTATGTTTATTATATTGCTTCTCCTAAAAATTATACCCAGCGGTATCTTTTCAGAAGTCGATTAGATGGTTTGGGTATGGTTGAACAAGTGACACCAGAAAAAATGGAGGGGCAAAGTAACTATCAAATGTCGGCTGATGCAAAATGGGCCATTCAAACATTCCAAAATGTGGCAACTCCTCCGACGATATCTCTTATAAGTTTGCCTAGTCATAAAGAAATACGAAAGTTGGAAGATAACCATGAGGTGAAGGAAAAATATGATCTACTTGGGCTAAACAAAAAGCAATTTTTTAAAGTAGATATCGGTGATTTGGAGCTGGATGCATCCATGATAAAACCAATAGGTTTTAACCCTGCAAAAAAATACCCTTTACTTTTTTATGTATATGGAGAGCCCGCTGGATCTACTGTTCAGGATGTATGGGAAGGTAGCGACCTATGGCATCAGTATATGGCTCAGCGAGGTTATATTGTTGTTAGCATAGATAATAGAGGAACCAAAACACCTCGAGGAAAAGAATGGCGTAATGCTATTTATCGGCAGATTGGAATACTAGCATCAGAAGATCAAAGTAAGGCTGCGCTTAAAATATTTAGCATGTTCCCATTCATAGATTCTTCGAGAGTGGGTATCTGGGGCTGGAGTGGAGGCGGTCAAATGACACTCAATTGCATGTTTCGTTACCCAGGAATTTATAAAACAGGCCTTGCGGTTTCTTTTGTTTCCGATCAGAAACTTTATGACGCTACTTACCAAGAAAGATACATGGGTTTGTTGACTGATAATGCCAAAGGATATAAAGAAGGCTCACCAATCAATTATGCTAAAAATTTACTGGGAAAGTTAATGATAATTCATGGTACTGGTGATGACAATGTTCATTACCAAAGCTTTGAAATGTTAGCGAATGAATTGATTAAGAATAACAAACTTTTTGATATGATGTCTTATCCTATGCGTACACATAGTATTAGTGAAAGGTCTAATACTTCACTGCATCTTCGGCGTACCATGGAGAAATTTTGGAAGGATAACTTATAATGAATTATATTTAAGAAAAAATCATGGAAAATTATCCCAGTATTTTTAATGATGTAATTGGACCTGTCATGCGCGGTCCATCCAGTTCTCACTGTGCTGCTTCTTTAAGGATTGGAAGATTATGCCGCGACCTAATGGATGGCCAGTTAAACCATATTTTAATTGAGTTTGATCCCCAGGGTTCCCTTGCTACAACGCATAAAAGCCAAGGATCTGATATGGGTTTGTTTGGTGGTTTTCTTGGCTGGGAAGCTTATGACGAGCGATTACCGCAGTCTGAAAAGTTTATTGAAACGGCAGGTATTGATATTGAAATCGAAATTTTGGATATCGATGCCAACCACCCCAATACCTATAAGATTACCTTGAGCAATAAGCAGGAATGTCATAGATTGACGGCCATTTCCACTGGTGGAGGAATGATAGAAGTAATTGAAATTGACCGAGCAAAAGTTTCGATGGCGGGTGATTTTTATGAAACCCTTGTTTACTGTGATCGTTCAGATAAGGTGATTCAATTTGTTAGTGAAGTATTTGATTTTGACGAAATCAAATGGCACCAGGGAGAGGTTTCTTTTGTTGAAATAAAAGCTCAGCAATTCCTTGGAGAAAATTTCTGCCAAGAGTTAATGGCAATGGATGAAGTGAATTTCATTAAAAAATTATCTCCTGTTCTGCCTGTGATGTCACGAAAAGATCTGCTCGTACCTTTCATCAACAGCGAGGAAATGCTTGCTTATAACGAAGATAAAAATCTTCAATTATGGGAGTTGGCTATTGTTTACGAAAGTGCAAGGGGTAATATTTCTAAGGAGGAGGTGTTTGAAAAAATGAGGTCCATCGTAAGGATAATGGATGCTGCTATACAGCTGGGTTTGAAAGGTACAAGTTATGATGATCGCATCTTAGGAAGTCAATCTTTGCAATTGAAGGAGCAACTGGATAACAAACGATTAATGGGAGGTGCTGCTAATAACACCATTATCATGTTTGTATCGGCCATGATGGAAGTAAAAAGTTCTATGGGGGTAATAGTTGCGGCACCAACTGCTGGATCTTGCGGGGCTTTACCAGGTGCGATAATTGGTATGGCCAACTCTTTAGCATTGTCTGAGGATGAAATCGTAAAAGCGATGCTTTCTGCAGGTTTGATTGGGGTTTTTATTGCAGCAAATGCAACCTTTGCTGCAGAAGTTGGAGGGTGTATGGCTGAGTGTGGATCCGCCTCTGGGATGGCCGCCGCTGCCTTGGCAGGTATGGTAAATGGTTCATTGCACCAGTCCCTTGCTGCAGCTTCTTTAGCACTGCAAAATACATTAGGTTTAATCTGTGATCCAATTGGCAATAGGGTAGAGGCTCCTTGCTTAGGTAGAAATGTGATGGCTGCTACCAATGCAGTTTCCTGCGCTAATATGGCATTATCCAATTATAATCATCTTATCCCTTTGGACGAGGTGATTGAAACAATGCAAAAGGTGGGTAACGAAATTCATCATACGTTGCGGTGTACCAATTTGGGTGGACTTTCCATTACAAAGACTGCAAAAAAAATTGAAGAGAGCTTAGAACAACAACCTTCCTCTTTTTTTAAAATTTGTTAAATAACTAACTATGTTTGATAGAAATATTTATATTGAACGAAGAAGAAAGTTGAAAATTGCAGTAGGTAGCGGATTGATTTTATTTCTTGGAAATGATCAAAGCAGCATTAATTTTAAAGATAACCTTTATCATTTCCGACAAGACAGTAGTTTTTTATATTTTTTTGGTATCGACAGACCTGGATTATATGGCATTATTGATATCGATAATAATAATGAAATATTATTTGGAGATGACCTCACAGTAGAACAGATGGTTTGGACAGGTTACCAGCTTAGACTTGCTGAGCAAGCTGATAGAATTGGAGTCACAATGGTTAAAAGGCTCAATGAATTGGAGTTGTTTATTCAGAAAGTACGTGCCAAATATCAAAAAATTCATTTTCTGCCCCCTTACCGTCCGGAGCACTTACAAAAGCTAAGTTCCTTATTGGAAATCACTGAAACAATTTTGTTTGATATAGCTTCCATAGAATTGATACAATCAATTGTTTCCTTAAGATCTGTTAAGGCATTAGAGGAAGTGGAAGAAATTAGTAAGGGTGTAAATATAACTGTTGATATGCAGCTTAAAGCAATGCATTTCGCTAAAGAAGGGATGACAGAAGCAAAGATTGCAGGTGAATTGCAAAGTATTGCAATATCATCTGGTGGCGATCTTTCTTTTCCTACCATACTTACAGTGAATGGTCAAATACTTCACAACCATTATAGTAATACCATTCTAAAAAATGGCGCACTTGTATTGTGTGATTGCGGTGCTGAAACTGGTATGCATTATGCCGGCGATCTTACGCGAACATTTCCTGTAGGTAACAAATTTAGCTCCATTCAAAGGGATATATATGCTATCGTTTTAAATGCCCATACGGAAGCAGTAAATGCTTTGCAACCTGGTAAATTATTTAAGGAGATTCATCTGCTTGCCTGTGAAAAATTGGTGGAGGGATTGCAGCAAATAGGCCTAATGAAAGGCAATGCCAAGGAAGCTGTAATGGAAGGGGCTCATGCTCTTTTTTTTCCTTGCGGTCTTGGACATATGATGGGATTGGATGTACATGATATGGAAAATTTAGGAGAACAGTATGTTGGGTATACGGACGTTCTCAAAAAAAGCACCCAATTTGGATTAAAATCCTTGCGTCTCGGACGTGCATTGGAACCTGGTTTTGTTGTTACTGTGGAGCCAGGTCTTTATTTTATTCCAGAATTAATAGACCAATGGAATACCCAACAAAAATTCACTGATTTTATTAACTATGACCAGCTAGATAGGTATAAAGATTTTGGAGGTATTCGGGTTGAAGAAGATTTTTTGATTACCTCCAATGGCCATAGGTTGCTAGGTAAAGAATTGCCGAAATCACCTGAAGAAATCGAATCCTTAAGGGGTTAGTTGATTATAAAACTTGATTTCTTGAAATCAAGTTAAACTACTATTCAGCATTTTCTTTTTTTCGTGCACAGAATGGATATGGGTAATCTTAGTAGTATTCTTTTAACCTATTCCTACAAATCGATATCGCTTCATAGCTAACTTCAAAAATATGGATAATCAACAGTACGAATATGTAAAGGAAACTAAAGGGAAACTTTTGCTAGGTTCATTATTTAGCCCTGCAATATTCAATACCAGGATATATGTATGTGTAGTATTGTTTTTCCAGTTTTTTTTACTACTACCTACCATAGCCCAAAACAAAGTGAATCCCAAACTTGCCAAGTTTTCTGTGGGTAAGGACAAACCCAATATAATAATTTTTCTTACTGATGATCTTGGCTATGGAGATCTTGGATGTTATGGCAATCCTATAATCAAAACACCCAACATTGATCGATTTGCTACCCAAGGTGTTCTGTTAACAGATTGCCACTCTGGTGGAACTGTTTGCTCTCCTTCAAGAGCTGCTTTATTAACTGGAAGAAACCCACATAGGGTTGGTTTCTATGATATTTTGAGAAGCAATAACTGCTTTTTAAAAAGCGATGAATTGACTATTCCAGAAATGCTGAAGCCAGCTGGGTATGCTTCTTGTTTTGTGGGTAAATGGCATTTATCTCAGTTAGAAAATAATGTAAAATTTAAGGGTCAAAATAATCAACCCACACCAGGTACTCAGGGATTTGATCATTGGTTTGCAACAACGCATAATTCTTTTGATGGGCCTCGTAGTTTGAAAAAATTTATAAGGAATGGAACAGCTGTTGGTGACATTACTGAATCTTATTGTAATGTAATTGTGAAAGAGGCTTGTGAATGGATGAGCAGTATTGAAAAAGGCAAACCCTTTTTTTTACAAGTGTGTACTCATGAACCTCATACCCCTATTGATCCTCCGGAAGAATACAGTAATCAGTACAAGAATGCGCGGGTAGATTCTTTGGAAAAAAATACTAAGTACGGAGGTCTAACTAGGCCAGCTGGAATTGAAAAAAATAAGGATAAGTATTATGGAACCGTATCTCAACTAGATAATGCGTTTGGTCAATTGATGAAATACTTGGATAGTGCAGGATTAGCCGAAAATACCCTCGTTATTTTTACAAGTGATAATGGACCTGAATCTCCAGTAAATTTTGAAGAGTCAAAAGGTAAATGGGCTGATCCAATTAGAGATAATTGTTTTGGAACACCTGGCTTATTAAAAGGGATGAAAAGGTTTACCTATGAAGGTGGGCATAGAGTGCCCGGCATTATCCGTTGGCCATCTGCCATACAACCGGGTCAACGTAGCGATCAATTAGTGAATGGTACAGATTATTTTCCAACTATTTGTAAGATTGCTGGAGTTACTATGCCAACCGATAGGGTAATTGATGGAGTAGATGCTATGCCTGCATTTTTAAATCAACCATCCAGTAAGGAGCATACTGCTATTTGGCTTTTGCAGCTCAACGATGATATGTATTCAGCAATGCCGAGTATGTCAATGCGTTATAAGGAATATACTTTAATCGGCCATTTGCCAGCTAAATCAGATTCTGTATCATTGCTAAACTGGATGTATCAATCAAAGCCAGTAAAATTTGAATTATACAATATCAAAAAAGATATGGAACAACAATTTGATATTTCAAAAAAGTATCCCGAGCTATTAAAAAAACTAATACCCATGATGACAAATTTATGGGTTGATATTAGGGAAGACGGAAAAAAAAATGCCGCTACATTTAAACAAAAAAAATAGTTCAATAAATAACTTTGTAAACTATAATTATCTTAACCAGGTTCTAGCTAAAAAAAAATAGCCATGAACTTACGCTAGATGTTAAAATGCCTTTTAATACAAATGCGTTGGTTTATATTACTGGTAATTTGTTTGAGATAAAAAAGCCCTGCAAATCCATTAGTGAACTGTCGGATATTTATTTTATTAAAAAGAAAAATTCCTATTTTATTTTTTGGATAGGATCTGGAATTTATCAATTTTCTGCATCCTTGGCAAAACCCTCATTCTAAATTATCACTATTTCTACCTTGCAATTTTAATTTATTTTTTTTAGTGCTATTTTTTTTCTTGCTTACTTAATTGAATGACAAACTGATTTTGGATAATATAAGTAAAGAAACTGATAATATTTACATATACACTTATACAATTGTCTATTATTTTTAAAGAACTTAGTTTTTAATAGAGTATTAATACTAATTTTTCAGAAATAGCATTATTCTAAAATAGCAAATTATTCCAGCTATTTTAATAGCAACTACATTTGGCTTAATCATACATGCTCAAATTTTAATAAATAAAAATTAGGGTTCACGCTAGATCAAGTAATTAATTAAAAATAATATATCTATGAATTTCTGTAAAATTTCAATTTCTGTTTTTTTCTCTCTTCTTGTAGCACAGGGTATTGGCAATGCAACAAATCTACCTCTTCGTGCTAAAAGTAAAAATGATAGTATTACAAATACTGCGTATGCTTTAGCAAAAAGAGTTCTTAAAGAAAAGGCAGCTCATTTTATATTCAGCCGAATTGAAAAAGAAAGTTCAGGCGATGTTTTTGAAATATCCGGTAGCAATGGGAAAATCCTTATTAAAGGAAATACAGGCGTTTCGATGGCTTCTGGATTAAATTGGTATTTAAAAAATTACTGCCACGCCCAGTTTACAACCATGGATAAGCAGTTGACACTGCCTGATCAATTGCCCATGCCAACAGCTCCGGAAAAAGTGATTACCCCATTTAAGAATAGGTATTTTTTCAATGTATGCACCTTCAGTTATACGATGGCTTGGTGGAATTGGGCAGACTGGGAACGTCAAATTGATTGGATGGCTATGAATGGTGTCAACCTTCCATTGGCTATCACGGGGCAGGAAGCAGTTTGGTATGAAGTGTATAAGGAATTGGGGATGAGCGATAAAAATATTAATAATTTTCTAGTAGGCCCTGCCTTTTTACCCTGGGGTTGGATGGGCAATATAGACGGCTTAGGTGGTCCACTACCAAAGTCATGGATTGAAAAACATAAATTATTGGAGCAACAAATACTTCTTAGAGAGCGTGCATTAGGAATGACGCCTGTTTTACAAGGATTTACTGGGCATGTACCTGAATCAATCAAAGAATTATTTCCCTCAGCAAAACTTCATAAGACTGGAAATTGGTCTGCAGGTTTTGGCGGTACTACCTTTCTTGATCCTAGTGACGATTTGTTTAAACGGATTGGAAATTTATTTATTGAGAAGCAAACAAAAATGTATGGCACTGATCATTATTATTCAGCAGATTGCTTTAACGAAGTAGATCCTGACACAGATGATCCTGTTTTTTTGGCTAAAATGAGTAAATCAGTGTATCAATCTTTTGCAGATGTAGATCCTCAAGCAACCTGGGTAATGCAAGCTTGGTTTCTATACTATGACAATAAAAATTTTTGGAAAGAACCTCAAATTAAAGCCTTCATGGGCGCTGTACCCAATGATAAAATGATTATCCTCGATCTATGGGGTGAACAACATCCTACCTGGAAGAAAAAATCTTCCTTTTACGGCAAACCTTGGATATGGAATGTACTGTATAATTTCGGTGGCCGCACTACCATGAGCGGTAAACTATCTGATATGTCTGGGAATCTTAAGGAGGTAATCAATAGCCCTCAAAAAGGCAATCTGTCTGGCATCGGTATGGCGATGGAATACTTTGGAAACAACCCTGTTGTTGAAGAATTTGTTATGAGCATGGTTTGGAAAAATGATGTTCCAGATGTAAAAAATTGGCTTACTTCCTATGCTACCAATCGGTATGGTGCAAAAAATGAATATGCTGCTAAAGCCTGGGAAGGGATGCTACAAACTGTCTATAATACCCACAAGCAAAATGGAACTTTTTTGTGTGAACGCCCTGGTTTTTATAGTCCTACAATGGCTTATCGAACGAGTCCCATTCCTGATTATGATTCTGAAGTGCTAGGTATTGCGTTGGAAAATTTATTAAAATGTGCTGCCGAGTTTAAGAATAAAGAAAGCTATCAGTTTGATGTGGTAAATCTTACCCGACAATATCTAAGTCCCTTAGCTTACTACTGGATAATTGAATTGGAGGATGCCTATAAGAAAAAAGAGCTGAATAGATTTTTGAAGGTAAAAGGCCAGTTTATTTCTCTTATCAATGATTTCGATCTTTTGTTATCCACCAGAAAAGAATACCTGTTAGGTACCTGGCTCGAAGATGCAAAAAAATGGGGTGATTCCGATAAGGAAAAATCTTTGTACGAAAAAAATGCGCGCAGTTTAATTACCCTATGGGGTGATTCCTGTACTGAAAATCAGTTTGATGACCTAAATAATTACGCGTACAAACAAATGGCTGGAATGTTTTCCGATTATCATTTGGTAAGGTGGACTAAGTTTTTTAACCAATTAGAGAAGGCTTTGCGAAATAATGAAAATTGGGATAGGAAACCTTTCTTTGAAGCTTCCTGTGAATGGGAAAAAAATTGGGCACACCAAAGAAAATCGTTTACTAAAATCCCTACGGGTAATCCTGTGGAGATATCCAGAAATATGTGGAAAAAATATTCGCCCTTTTTAGTTAATAATGGAAAAAAATGAAGATAAACCAAATGGTTGCCGGTTGATTTTTAAATTATTGGCAAAATGCTGACAGTTGATAATAGGGTAGTGAATTTCTAATTTATAATTAATTAAAGTAAGCGACGGTAAATGAAAAAATTCTTAATTATTTTAATTTGTATTGGCATTGGCAATAAAAATGCTTCCGCTTCTGTGAATGAGCATAAGGTGAAATTTGATTTTGACTGGAAATTTTCAAAAGGGGATTTCCCAGATGCAGCTAAAAAAATTTTTGACGACAGCAAGTGGATACCGATTGATATTCCCCATGATTGGAGCATTTTGGATACATTTTCAAAAGATAATCCTTCCGGAAGCTCAGGGGGATTTGCATCCGGCGGAGTAGGGTGGTACCGAAAATATTTCAACGTAAATGGTAAGGATAAAACTTCAAAAATAGCTGTTGAGTTTGGCGGTGTTTACGAGAACAGCGAAGTATGGATCAACGGTCATTATTTGGGCAAAAGGCCTTATGGCTTTACCAGTTTTACTTACGATCTCACACCCTACCTTGATTTTAAAGGTACAAATGTCATTTCCGTGCGAGTTGATAATTCTCTTCAACCCAGTGCCCGTTGGTACACCGGCTGCGGAATCTACGCCCACGTATGGTTAGTGGTCAACAATCAATTGCATATTGCTAGGCATGGTGTTTATGCTACCACTCCGATCGTTACAAGAGATGCTGCTGTTGTGAATATAACTACCACTATTGAAAATGATTTCAGTGAACCAAAGCAATTCAATTTGTCAACAGAACTTTATTCTGAAAAGAATGTACTAGTGGCCCGGGTTGCGACATCAACCACTCTTTTAGGCAAACAAAGCCGCGTATTGGTTCAGCATTTGACTGTTTTAAAACCTGCATTATGGTCTCCTGAAAAACCTACCCTTTACAAATTAATGACTCTTGTCAATCAAAAACAATTGGCCTACGACAAATTGGAAACGACTATAGGTATCCGCTATTTTAGTTTTTCGGCCAAAACTGGCTTTTCGTTGAATGGAAAACCCATGAAATTTCTGGGGGTTAATAACCATAGCGACCTTGGTGCCCTAGGGGTAGCACAAAACGATCGTGTACTTGAGCGTAGGCTCGAAATTTTGAAAGAGATGGGCTGCAATGCTATCCGAACTGCCCATAACCCTCCCTGCGAGGAACTGTTAGATATGTGCGATAGAATGGGTTTTATGGTAATGGATGAAGCTTTTGATGAGTGGCTAGAATCTTTTCCTTTTGGGGGTATAAAAAAACCTGAGGGCAAAGTTCCGTATGGATATCACCTTGCCTTCAATGAATGGGCAGATAAAGACCTTACTGAATTAGTCAAAAGAGACCGCAACCATGCATCGGTAATTCTTTGGAGTGTAGGAAACGAGATTCCGGATGCCTTTTTTGAGATTGGAAATCAACGACTAAAAAAACTAATGGCCGTTGTTAGAAAAGAAGATTCTACTCGTCCGATAACTTGTGGCATTACCCATATGAACTTGGCAAATGAAAGCGGCTTTGCCAGCCTGCTAGACGTTACAGGCTATAACGGGGGGGGAGGTTCAGCTTTTATGTATGAAAAAGATCACGAAACATATCCCAACCGCATTCTTTTAGCCACCGAAGTGCCTCACTCTTTTCAGACAAGGGGTGTTTATCGTACCATTTCATGGCAAAGGGACAAAAATCCCTTGGGTGGGATTCTAAAAATTCCGAACCTCACGGAAGAAGAAGTGTTTAAGGATGTGTCAAAGTATTACAGCTCATCTTATGATAATGCCAGGGTACGCATCAATGCGCGTGATTCCTGGCGCCGTACAAGAGATTTCCCTTACATGTGTGGGGAATTTCGCTGGACAGGCTTTGACTATCTAGGCGAATCTCTGATGGGTTGGCCAGCTAAGTTCTGGAACTTTGGAATCATTGACATGTGCGGTTTCCCGAAAGACACTTATTATTTTTATCAAAGTCAATGGACAAAAGCTCCAATGGTTCATATACTGCCCCATTGGAACTGGAAGGGAAAGGAGGGAACTACAATTCCTGTTATGGCCTATTCAAATTGTGAATCAGTAGAGCTGTTTTTGAATGGCAAATCACTCGGCAGAAAAGAGATGAAGGATAGTATGAATCTATTGTGGATGGTGCCCTATGAACCGGGAACATTGGTTGCCAAGGGAATAAAGGGCGGCAAGGTTTTGTGTTCAAAGGAAGTGGTAACTGCCGGTATGCCTGCAAAAATTCAACTTTTGGCCGACAGGAAAATAATTGCAGCTGATAGGCAGGATGTGGTACATATCGAAGTAAATATTCAGGATAGGGTAAATAATTTTGTACCAAATGCTTCAAACCGCATTCATTTCAAAGTAGAAGGGGAGGCAACGATTATTGCTGTTGACAATGGTGATCCTTTGAATGAGGAAAGTTACGGAAGCAATACGCGAAAAACCTTTAATGGCAAATGTCTGGTCATCCTGAAATCAACAGGGAAGGCTGGAAAATTCACCCTGTTTGCAGAAGCAGAGGGACTAACCAGTGCAAAATTGGCAGTCATTACAAAACAATAAATAAACAACTAACAAAATGGTGGTCAAAATGAGATTGAGTATTTTTATTGGTCTTGTGCTGACAATAGCCATGAGTACAGCTTACGTTTCAACAGCGAAAAATAATGGTACCCATCCAAAATGGATAGCACCGGTCAAAACCAAATCGGTCAGTGAGCTGAAGGAGGAATTCCTGAAGCTGAAGTTCGGAATGTTCATTCACTTCAACATGGCAACCTACAAGGGCGTCCAGTGGGTTTCGGGCTACCATAGTCCTGCCGACTTCAATCCAGGCGGCAGGATTGATACCGACGCTTGGGCGGATGCAGCTAAATCCGCTGGTATGAAATATGCCGTACTAACAGTAAAACATGTTGCAGGCTTCTGTCTTTGGGATAGCAAATACACCACCTACGATGTTATGAATCCAGCTTGTCCGTATAAGGAGGATCTGGTGGCTCAATTTATCGAGTCGTTCAAAAGCCGGGGATTAAAGGTGGGACTTTACTATTGCTGGCGCAGTCCTGGATTCAATGCTAAGTTCAAGGTACTGCCCCCCGAATGCGACCCCGCAACCCATTCCACGATGGAGCAGATTGAATTTCAGAAGAAGCAAATTGCCGAATTGATCGAGAAGTACCCAGATGTTTTCTATATCTGGAACGATGGGCTCGATCCCGATATGATGACCGCTAAAGAAGCGCTTGACTTTTTCCGAAGTACCCGTCCCGGTATATTGGCCAGCAGCAATTGGTGGGACTGGAACAAAAAGGGAACTCCATTTACTGATATCGCGGTGAAGGAAATGAGGCCCTTTCCGGAGACTAATACGGCGCCTGGAGAAACCTGCTGGTGCTTAGAGCAAGGTTGGTTCTGGAAATCAGGAGCCAGCCCTAAGACCGCCACGGAGGTAGTGGATCTCATCACCACGGCCAATAGCAGAAATTCGAATTTCCTGCTCAATGTGGGGCCCAACAAGGAGGGGAGGTTTGAAGCATCCAGCGTAAAGGTATTGGCCGAAATCGGGAAGTTGTTAAAGG
>CANJDY010000028.1 GCA_947472635.1 Chitinophagaceae bacterium | reverse complement strand
AGTATAAGCTCATCATCAATCGTGATAAATCCATAAACAGGATCATTGATTATTTTTCTGGGTAACATTGGTTGATTGCTGCTTTTCGGTTTTAGCTTGGCGGTTGAGACATCAATCTAATTCCTTTTTTGTTAAAAGTTGCACAAAGCTAAATAAAGCTGGCAAGCATAACATTAAAAAATTAAATTTGTAGCGATTTGATTTGTATTGGAAGGGCTAAGGCAACCATTGACTCCGCTTATTTCCAAATATTCTTTTCAAACTGTTTCTTTACTATTAGCTTTACCAACAATATTAGAGTGTCTGGTAGCTTTTGAATACTGGGCAAAATAGGGTTCTTCCAATAAATTACCATTACACCAACAATCAATCAATTTAGTATGTCAATAATACTTTGGGTAGATGATGAAATAGAAAACCTTACATCACAGATATTATTTTTAGAAAATAAGGGCTATGAAGTTCATACCAAGACGAACGGTTTTGATGCAGTGGAATATGTAAAAAACAATTTGGTGGATGTAGTGTTAATGGATGAGAGTATGCCCGGTATATCCGGTTTGCAAGCCCTTCAACAAATTAAGGAAGTAAATAGTAATTTACCGGTAGTGCTTATCACAAAAAATGAGGCGGAGAACTTGATGGATGAAGCCATTGGTTCCCAGATTAGTGATTATTTAATAAAGCCGGTAAATCCTAACCAGGTATGGCTAAGCCTGAAAAAATTGATTGACAATAAAAGGCTTGTTGCTGAAAAAACCACCTCGGCCTATCAGCAGGTATTTCAAAGTTTGTTTATGGCTCTCAATAGCAACCCCAACTATAATGAGTGGATGGAGATTTATAAAAAATTGGTGTATTGGGAGCTGGAGATGAAAAAAAGTGACAGCCCCGAAATGCAGGAGGTTTTTCAAACACAAAAGACCGAAGCTAATACAGAGTTCTTTAAATTTGTTTCCAAACACTTTTCAAGCTGGGTGGGCAATACCATCGCGGATGCACCTATAATGAGCCATACCCTAATGAAGTATAAAGTGTTACCCCATCTTGAAAAAGGGACTCCTTTATTTTTTGTACTAATCGACAACCTGCGCTTTGACCAATGGAAAATCATACAGCCAATTTTGGCGGAGAGTTTTCGCATCCACGAGGAGGAAACTTTTTATAGCATTCTGCCCACGGCTACCCAGTATGCCCGAAATGCTATTTTTGCCGGTATGTTGCCAGTAGATATTGAAAAAGCATTTCCCAGCCAATGGAAAAATGATGAGGAAGAGGGCGGGAAAAATATGTTTGAAGAAGATTTTTTAAAAGCCCAATTAAAGCGCCTAGTAAAAGGGGAAGTAAAATATTCCTATACCAAAATTACCAATCATCAAGACGGGCAGAAGTTGGTAGATAATATTCACAATATGCTCACCAATGATATCAATGTGATTGTTTACAATTTTGTTGATATGCTCAGCCATGCAAGAACCGAAATGGAAGTATTGAAGGAATTGGCGAGTGATGAAACCAGTTATCGAAGTATCACCCAAAGCTGGTTTGAACACTCTCCCCTTCACCAGGCGTTAAAGAAAATTGCTGACAAAAAGATAACCTTGATAATAGGAACAGATCATGGAAGCGTACGGGTAAAATCACCGACCAAAGTGATTGGAGATAAACAAACTACCGCCAACCTTCGATACAAACATGGTCGAAACCTGAATTATGAGCCAAAAGAGGTGTTGGTATTTAAAAATCCTAAAGAGGCCGGATTGCCAACCCCTACCATCAACTCCTCCTTTATTTTTGCTAAAGGCGACCTTTTTCTTTGTTATCCTAATAATTACAATCATTTTGTAAATTATTACAAAAACACTTTTCAACATGGCGGGGTAAGTTTGGAAGAGATGATTGTACCTATCATCAGGATGACGAATAAGTGACCTAGCCCCACTAGAGCTTAATTTTTTAAACTTTTTCACAATACCATTTGTACTGATTATACCGATAAAAAAACCAAGCCTGGAATTGTAAAGTGTTAAAACTCATATTTTGGCTTAGTAGGCAGTTTTATTTATCAACGATTGTTGAAAAAGTTATTTTTTATTGTTGGGCATAAGTAGGAAGTTGCAGTAGATATTGAACAATATAAAGAACTTTCAGGTATTGAGGTCATGAAATATACACAAAACATATTAGATAAAATCGAAAAGGTTGCCGCTGAAAGCAAATATGTAATTCGGTATGAAAGGGGTAATTTTCAAAGTGGTTATTGTATTCTTCAGGAAAAAAGGGTAGTGGTACTCAATAAATTTTTACAAACTGAAGGAAGAATTAATACCCTGATAGACCTGTTGCCTCAGTTGGATATCCATTTTGATTCGCTTACCCATGAAAGTCAAAAAATGTATGACGAAGTGATGAGTCTTGCCCAAGACAGATAATTAGGTTCCTTGTTTAGTGATTTACAATTCCATTTAAAAAAGTTTGTAAGCCTATTAATCGCTTAATTCCCCCTGAGTTCCTTATTTTTTTCAGATTCCTTATTGTCAAATGATTATTTTTGGGCTATGCAGTGCCCCCCATTGACCATAACTTTTCTAGGAACTGGAACCAGTAGTGGGGTTCCTATGGTAGCCTGCGAATGTAGGGTATGTAGGTCGAATGATACAAAAGACAAGCGCTTGCGCAGTAGTATTTTGGTGCAAAGTGCCACCACTTCTTTTGTAGTGGATACCACGCCAGACTTCCGTTATCAGATGCTTCGGGAACAAGTAAAAAAATTAGATGCAGTTTTATATACACATCCCCACAAAGATCATATAGCTGGACTTGATGACGTAAAAGCGTTTACTTTTCTTTCGGGTAATCCAATGGAAGTGTATGCCAATGCTTTAACCGAAGAGTCATTGAAGCGGGAATTTTATTATATTTTTACGGATAAAAAATATCCAGGGATTCCTCAGATAAATATAAACACCATCGATCTTACTCCTTTTTCAATCGGCGACATTCCAGTAATTCCTATTTTGGTTTGGCATTTACATATGCCGGTTTTTGGTTTTCGCTTTGGCAACTTCACCTATATTACAGATGCCAATAGAATAGAAGAATCTGAAAAGGAAAAAATAAAAGGAAGCGAAACCTTGATCATAAATGCATTGCGGCATAAAAAGCATCTCTCCCATTTCACTTTATGGGAGGCCACAGAACTTGTTCAGGAAGTAAAAGTTCCCCAGGCTTATATTACCCATATTAGTCACCAGTTGGGTAAGCACCAAGAGATCAATAGTGATCTCCCCAATGGACTTGAGCTGGCCTATGATGGGATGCAACTTTCTTTTAGTTAATTTTTTCCTTGCCAGGTTATTGCAAATCCAATGGATAGTTATTAAATTAGTAACTCATCCTGATAATCATGTGGAAGCATTTTATTGCAGATTATTTAAGTTTTAGTAAGAAGGAAAGAACCGGTATACTCGTGTTGGTTTCCATGATTGGATTCTTCATGGGCCTTCCTTTTCTGTATCCCTTTTTTATAAAGCCACAGCCTACCAATGCCAAAGTTTTTGAAAAGGCGATAGCTTCTCTTTCAATCAAACAAACGGGTGACAGAAAAAAAATCAGCACCCTTACCTCGGAAGATAATTTTCAACAATCAGTTAACCGGTTTAATAGCAACCCGCCGATAAAGGGAAAGTTATTTTATTTTGACCCCAATACAGCCAGTACCGACGATTGGAAAAGTTTAGGCGTTCGGGATAAAACGATTGCCACCATTCAGCACTACTTATCCAAAGGGGGAAGGTTTTACAAAAAAGAGGATATAGGAAAAATATGGGGGCTTCAACCAAAAGAGGTGGAACGCCTTACCCCCTTTATACAAATTCAATCTTCTCAAATAATTCAATTTTCAGAAGAAAAGGATTTTAAAAAAAAATCACCTGGAGCAGCAGTTTACTCTATTTCTCCAATTGATATCAATAGGGCTGATACCACTGCACTCATCTCGTTACCAGGGATTGGAAGCAAATTATCTCAGCGCATTATTAATTTTAGGGATAAGCTTGGTGGTTTTTATGCGGTGGATCAAGTAGGCGAAACTTTTGGATTGCCCGATTCAACCTTTCAAAAAATAAAGCCCCAATTAAAAATTTCGATTACGGCACTCAAAAAAATAAATATTAATACAGCGGATATCGAAGGGATGAAAAAACATCCTTATCTCCGCTATGCTATTGGCAATGCAATTGTTACCTACCGGACACAGCATGGGAATTTTTTAGCGGTGGAGGATATCAAGAAAATAATGACCATTACTGACGAGGTTTTCAATAAGTTGGCGCCTTACTTAACTATTGATTCAGATTAGTAGGCAGAAGGATTAAAAAATAATTGGCAATGGTTTTTCAATTGGCCTAGTCCATAACCCATTATTTTACATATCCTGCTGCCCATATTTTATTTTTTATCCCCTCCCAGTAAGTCATTCAATTTATTTTTTACCACATCTATCGCCTCTTCTGCCTTTTGAACTGCATTTATTGCAAATGCTTCCATTTTGTGGCTGGTGTCGCTGTGAAGCACTTCATTAATTTTATCAATAATGGGGTGGTCTTCGGATTTTGGTTCTGAAGCGAGCGGTGGTACTTCTGAAGCAGTAGGAGGTATTTCTTCAGAAGCCCCAAAAAGATTATCCACGGCCCCTACCATCATGGGAAATTTTTCTTTTACATATGTTTTTACTGTTTCTAGTGCAGTATTTGCCTGTTGGGTACTGATGCCAGCTTGCTCAGCAATTTTTGTAATTAGTTCGTGCATAATTTTATTTTAGGAGTTACGATAAATCAGGGTATGTTTATTCAGTGTCATAACGGTCTACCTTTTCAATACCGGGGAGCATCAGCAATCGGTTGCAAAGTTCATCCAGCTCTTCCTTGTCGTGTACAAATATTTTAAAATTGCCGGTAAAAAGTCCTTCTTTTGCTTCCATCGTCATGGCAGCAATATTGAATCTCAGTTCACCGCTTATCAGGTTGGTAATTTTATGAATAACTCCCACATCATCCAGCCCAATAATTTTTAATCCTGTGAGGAAGGAGATCTCTTTATTTTTGGCCCATTTGGTTTTTACCACCCGGTGCCCATAGTTCGACATCAGGCGCGCTGCATTGGGGCAATTGGTGCGGTGTATTTTCAATCCTTCGCCAGTAGTGATAAATCCAAATACATCATCACCTGGTATGGGTTTGCAGCAATTGGCCAACGTATACATAATCCGGTCACTACTTTCTCCAAAGATGATGAGCTCGGTATCTTTTTTATTGTACGACTTGGCGCTAATCTCCGTTTCATTTTTCTCTTCCGTTTCAACTTTCACCGGTTTAGGTGGAAACAGTCGGTCGCCAGAAGCAGTGAATTCTTTAATTTCTTTAAGATCAATTTTTTTAATGGCAATTTCATAGAGTAAATCCAGCGAGGAATTTACTTTGTAATAAGCAGCCAGCTCATCCAGATTGTGCTGGGTCATTACTCCACCAATTCCTTCTAATTTTTTTTGTAAAATATATTTTCCATCTTCAGCAATATTTCTTTTTTCCTCTTTAAGTGTGTCCTTTATTTTTTGTTTTGCTTTGCTGGTTACTACCAGTTTGAGCCATTCCTGATTTGGTTTTTGTTTGGCACTGGTGATAATTTCTATTTGGTCGCCACTGCGAAGTTTATGCCCAATTGGCACCAACTTGTGATTTACTTTTGCACCAATACATTTACTGCCGACGGCCGTATGCACACCAAATGCAAAGTCGAGTGCGGTAGCTCCAATTGGCAGCATTTTTACATCACCTTTTGGCGTGTAAACGTAAATCTCTTCTGCAAGAAAGGAGGTTTTAAAATCCTGTAAAAAGTCAATAGAATTGGAATCCTGGCTACCTAGGGCTTCTCTTATCTGGCTAAACCATTTGTCAAAGCGGCTTTCATCGGTAGTGCCTTCCTTGTATTTCCAGTGCGCGGCCAAACCCTTTTCTGCGATTTCATTCATGCGCTTGGTACGAATTTGCACTTCTACCCATTTGCCCTGTGGCCCCATAACGGTGGTGTGCAGTGCCTCGTATCCATTGCTCTTAGGGTTGCTAAGCCAGTCTCTCAGCCTTTCGGGTGAGGGGTTGTATTCATCTGTAATGATGCTATATACTTTCCAACAATCCCCCTTTTCTCTTTCATAGGTGGAGTCTACAATTATACGGATGGCAAATAGGTCATATACTTCTTCAAAACTCACTCCCTTTTTTTTCATTTTATTCCAAATGGAATGGATGCTTTTTGGCCTGCCATGAATTTCAAATTCAAAATCGGCATTCTCCAGTTTTTCTTTTAATGGCCGAATGAAGTCATTGATATAGCGGGTACGCTCTCTTTTTGTTTCACTTAATTTTTGGGCAATAAACCGGTAGGTATCAGGTTCCAGGTACTTCATGGAAAGGTCTTCCATTTCGGTTTTGATGGCATATAGCCCCATGCGGTGAGCCAGTGGAGCGTATACATACACTGTTTCACTGCTCACCTTTAGTTGCTTCTCCCGCTTCATGCTGTCGAGGGTGCGCATATTGTGGAGGCGGTCAGCTAATTTTATTAAAATCACCCTAGGGTCATCCGTAAGGGTGAGCAATATCTTTTTAAAATTTTCTGCTTGTTGACTTGTATTGGTATCTATTACCGTACTGATTTTGGTAAGGCCATCCACAATTTTTGCAATCTCTGACCCAAATTCCCGTTCCACATCTTCAAGCGATATATCAGTATCTTCTACCGTGTCGTGCAGCAGCGCACAAATCGTACTCCTAATACCTAGTCCAATCTCCTCGACACAAATTTTAGCAACAGATAAAGGGTGTAAAATATAAGGCTCCCCACTTTTCCTGCGCATTGTCTTGTGGGCATTGACCGACATTTCAAAGGCAGTTCGCAAAAGTTCCTTATCGCCGGGTTTTAATTTCGGCTTCAGTTCTCTTAATAATCCGCGGTAGTGGCGAAGTATCTCTTTTTTCTCCTCCGCATCCGTAAGGTTATATTTTGGTATCGGCGTAGTTAGTTCCATCAATGAAACGAATTTACGAAAAGAAAAGCAAATGCCTAGGAGCCAGTTAAGTCAGCGACTTGCCTTTGCAATCGGCTGTCCATTTCTGGTGATGCCTCTCCGATGGTCTTTATTAAGAGAAATTCCCCCAATTATTTTAATCTTTTCCAGAAATTCCCTACTTTTGCACCCCAAAACCGGATGTGGCGAAATTGGCAGACGCACTAGACTTAGGATCTAGCGGAGTGATCCATGTAGGTTCGACCCCTATCATCCGGACAATTTGTAAGTTGATAAGTTGAGTGGTTGATAAGTGAGCAGCTATTTTGCTTACTTTTTACACTCCCTTATCAACTTTTTAACTTTAAAACCTATCAACCTTTCTCCATTATGGCAACAGTAGCAAGAGACAATATTGGTCTCCTCAATGACAAGATTACTATTAAAGTAAGTAAAGAAGACTATTTTCCTACGTTTGAAAAAAAATTAAAAGAGTATAGCAAGACCGTAAATATGCCTGGTTTTAGAAAAGGAATGGTTCCAGCTGGCATGATCAAAAAGATGTACGGACCTTCTATTTTTACAGATGAGGTGTTGAAAACAGTTGAAAAACAGTTGTATACTTACCTGGATACCGAAAAACCCGACATTTTTGCCCAGCCCCTGGCTTTGGATGCAGATATACGTAGTATGGATGTAAATAACCCTACTGATTATGAATTTGGGTTCGAAATAGGTTTGAAGCCTGCTTTTCAAATTGCACCACTTGATAAGGCCAAAATTACCCTCCACAAAGTGAAGGTAACCGACGAGATGGTAGAAGAAGAGGTTGGTCGCATGCAAGTTAAAGGTGGAAAAATGAATGAGCCTGAAACCGTTGATAATGAGGAAAATGTGTTGAATGTTCTTTTTACGGAATCTGATAAGGAAGGCACAATCACTCCCGATGGTATCAGTAAAGAAAGTTCCGTTATCTTAAAATATTTCACTTCTGCCACCCAAAAACAGCTAAAAGGCAAAAAGAAAGACGACACTTTAGTAATCCAGTTATCTAAGGCCTTAGAGGCTGACAAACTAGAGGCAATATTGCAGGATTTAGGATATGAAAAGGATGACAAAACTGCTGCAAAAAAATTCTTTCAGCTCACCATCGTTAAAATTGCCTTGGTTGAAAAAAGGGAATTGAACGAGGAATTCTTTAATGAAGTATTTCCAGGTGCAGCGGTGGCAACGGAAGATGAATTCAGAAAAAAATTAAAGGAAGAAATAGAACAATATTGGGAAGGTCAAAGTCGCAATCAACTTCACGACCAACTGTACCATCTGTTGTTGGATGATACAAAAATTGAATTTCCCGCTGAGTTTTTAAAGCGTTGGTTACAAACTGGCAGTGAAGAGCGTAAAACTGCCCAACAGGCAGAAGATGAATACCCAACATTCAGCAGCCAGTTAAAATGGACCCTAATCAGTGATAAATTAATCAAGGAGAACAATTTGCAGGTAACACCAGAAGAGTTGAAAGCATCGATGAAAACTGAAGTAATGCGTTATTTTGGAACGATGAGCCTTGGAGACGATACTAGCTGGTTGGATAGCTATGTAGAGCAAATGATGAAAGACGAGAAGCAGGTAGATGCGAGCTATCGTCGGATGATAACGGACAAATTATTCAGCTACGCCGAAAGTCAGGTTAAACCAAAAGAAAAATTGGTTACTGCCGATGAGTTGACTGGTATGCAGCACCACCATTAATCAATGAAATTCACTTTTACCCAAAGTGATGGAACATACATCTTTCGCCGAAGCTTACTGCTTCGGCTTTTTTTGTCCCGCGGATGATGGGGATTGGCTTCAGGAAACTCTGTTTTTTAATTACAGAAATAAGGGAATTAAAAAACTGTCCCACAAATCAGACCATCGGTACTGTCATTCGACAGGGATTACGACTTTTTGTCGCCCTTTTTTTTATAGCATAATATTTGGGTTCTCCAATCAACTATATTTGTTATTCTAAATAATATATCAGATGAACTTTGGAAAAGAATTTGAAAAATATGCTGTAAAGCACCGCGGTATCAGTAGTAATACATTGGATAGTTATATTAAACATAACGTTACCAATCTTACGCCCAACATTATCGAGGAAAGGCCAATGAATGTTGCTGTAATGGATGTTTATAGCCGATTGATGATGGATCGCATCATTTTTATGGGTTATCCTGTCACAGACGAAGTGGCCAATATTATCACTGCACAATTTTTATTTCTGGAAAGTACCGACCGAACCAAGGATATCCAGATGTACATCAATTCTCCAGGTGGCAATGTGTATGCAGGATTGGGCATGTATGACACCATGCAGTTTGTAACACCCGATATCGCAACTATCTGTACAGGTATTGCAGCAAGTATGGCAGCAGTATTGATGTGTGCCGGTTCTCCAGGCAAAAGGACAGCTTTAAAGCATAGCCGCATCATGCTTCACCAGCCAAGTGCCGGTGCCGGGGGCCAAGCCAGCGATATTGAAATCACGGTGAATGAAGTAAAAAAAATCAAAAAGGAACTTTACGAGGTAATCTCCAATCATACTGGACAGCCATTCGATAAAGTAGCAGTCGATTGTAGCAGGGATTATTGGATGACCTCTACCGAGGCAAAAGAGTATGGCATTGTTGACGAAGTGTTGACTACTAACCCAAGGAAGGCCAAAAAAGAGTAATGGTCTTTCGATAACAATATTTAATCACTTTGTTACGCTAAGCAGTATTTGCAGTAAATTAACAATCACTTACATCTCCCATTGGGGTTTGAGTTAAAAAAATAAGTTATGAATCTTTATAGCAACAATCGCATTCGCTTCGAAGACGAAGAAGAAACACCCAAGGAATTGCCTGAAAATCCGATGGAAAAAATGGTGAGCGGATGGCAGTTCGACAAGAAATTTATTGAGCAACGTAAAATATTTTTATGGGGCGTAGTGGATGATAAGAGTGCCAAGGATATAACCGCACGCTTACTCTATCTCGAAGCCATTGATCCTGGAAAAGAAATTACTTTTTACATCAATAGTCCGGGAGGAGTAGTCACCAGTGGAATGGTAATTTATGATACCATGCAAATGATTAGCTCGCCGGTGAGTACCGTATGTATGGGTATGGCAGCAAGTATGGGCAGTATCTTACTTAGTGGCGGAGCCAAAGACCGCCGTTTTATTTTCCCAAGTGGACAGGTAATGATTCACCAGCCAAGCGGCGGCGGTCAAGGTGTGAGTGCAGATTTGGAAATTATGGCAATTCAAATAATGAAAATAAAGCAATTGGGTGCGCGTATTTTGGCTGATAATTGTGGCCAAACCTTCGAAAAGGTGATGAAGGATTTTGACCGTGATTACTGGATGGATGCCAAGGAGTCCGTTGAATACGGCATTGTAGACGGCTTGTTGGATAAATTGTAAAGTGCATCTTTCATTTTATTTGAAAGCCCCATTTAGTTGGGGCTTTTTTATGCGCCCTTCAATTTACTAAATACCTTTACAAAATGAAGTTCACTGAAATCATTCATGCAAATAATAGCCGGCCATCAGTCCGGTCAATGATGCAAAAAGATGCCTTTCCGATAAGTGATCAGTTCAGCACTTATTTGCAACAATATGGAAGGGATATCGCATTGCCCATTCTTTACAGCGACCTAATCAATTATAGCTATGCAGACTCTTTAAAGGACAAAGCGGGTAAATGGACCCATTGGGAAAATGCAGTGTATTCACCCGATCAACTGCAAGCCATCACTTCTAATTTGATTAAAACCTATCAGCTGATTAAGCGACATTGTGTTGCGGCTCAGCAAACTGACTACCAAATTGAGCGAATTGATTTTTGTGAGTATGGCAACAGTGTCCCTTTTAGAATAAAAATTGTGGATTCAGCTAATGGTACTGTTGATTTTTTTTATATTAAATTGGCAGATGCTTCACGCGTGTATGGATTAGAATTAGAACACCTGCTTACCCCACATCCCATTAATTTTTTGTGTCATAAAAATACGCTGGTGGAAGAGCATATTGAAGGGGTACCTGGCGATGTCTTTCTTCAGAATAACAAGCTATTGTCGCAAGTTGAAAAAAAGAATATTGCCAAAGCGTTTGTCCGTTTCAGTGAAAGTTGTTTTGTGCGCTTACTGGGTGATATGCGGTGCTATAATTTTGTGGTTAATAGCGTTTCCGAAAGTGAACCAACTCAATATGTCATTCGCGCTATTGATTTTGATCAGCAATGCTATGAGGGCAGCAAGAGTTGCTATTTTCCCCAGCTTTATAAAGAAAATGAGGCGTATGTAGAAATGGTGCTAAAAAACCTCAATAACCCTGAAATTGAGCTAATTCAGCAGGCTGAATTGGCAGCCATGGCAAAAAAAATACTAATTTTTGGAAGGCAATCAGTAGCATTATTTGATAGTATGGTCCAGGATGAGTTGTCAGAAAATTATAAAATGCTGCTCTTACGCAGTGAATTAAACGACTATTTCAAAACAATCCAATTTAGCTCCTGCACTACCATGGGGGCCATTGTAAAGGAGCAGCTAGAAAGGGGTTTGCAATTGTATTTAAAAAATTCGTTTTGATTGAAATTTTCAAATTTCAATAGTGCAATTGCCTATAATAGGCTATTGGAGGCTTAAATTATAGGCCACGCTGCATCGTTTTCCCCTTTTGAGTTGTCTGCAAAGTAGCATTTGGCAAATGGTTGCGTATCTTTACACTTCGTTTTTTATAAATAAAAGGGGAATAAAAAAAGTATAATGGCAAAACAACAAACCTTACATTGTTCTTTTTGTGGCAGAAGCCGCGAAGAGGTTAAAATATTAATCGCTGGTCAGGAAGGACATATTTGTGAAAATTGTGTGGAGCATGCCCAGGAGATTATTGGCCAGGAGTTGATGGTTTTTCCGGATGACAAAAAAAATGGTGGTAATGCAAATAAACTTACCGTTAAAAAACCCATAGAGATAAAGAAATTTCTAGACGAGTATGTAATTGGCCAAGATGATGCAAAAAAAATATTGGCTGTGGCTGTATACAATCATTATAAGCGGCTCAATCAAAAAGTGGAGAATGAAGTAGAAATAGAAAAAAGTAATATCATCATGGTAGGGGAAACGGGCACAGGGAAAACCCTGCTTGCTAAATCGATTGCCCGTATGTTGAACGTGCCCTTTGCTATCGTAGATGCTACCGTTTTTACAGAGGCTGGCTATGTTGGGGAAGATGTAGAAAGTATGCTAAGTAGGTTGCTACAAGCCTGTAACTATGATGTAGCTGCTGCAGAAAAGGGAATTGTTTTTATAGATGAAATTGATAAAGTGGCCCGTAAGAGTGATAACCCCTCCATTACTAGGGATGTGAGTGGGGAAGGGGTGCAGCAGGGTTTGTTAAAATTGTTGGAAGGAACAGAAGTGTTAGTGCCACCGCAAGGAGGACGCAAACACCCTGAGCAAAAATTAGTGAAAGTCAATACTTCTAATATTTTATTTATTTGTGGTGGCGCATTTGATGGGGTTGATAGAATTATTGCCCGCAGGGTTAATACACACGCAATTGGATTTAGTGTGAACAAAGAATTGCAGGAGTTTCAGCAAAAAAACTTGCTTCAGTTTGTGAATGCAGTGGATCTAAAACAATTTGGATTGATTCCCGAGTTATTGGGACGCCTGCCGGTTATTACTTACCTCAACCCTTTGGATGCACCTACCCTTCGCAATATATTGACCGAACCCAAAAATGCTTTGATTAAGCAGTTTACCCGCCTATTTGAAATAGAAGGAATTGAATTAAAATTTGAGGAGCCGGTATTTGATTTTATGGTGGAGAAAGCACTAGAATATAAATTGGGTGCCCGTGGGTTAAGAAGTATTTGTGAAAGTATCCTAACGGATGCCATGTATGAATTACCTTCTCAAAAGTTGAAGGTGTTTTCCGTTACCCTGGAATATGCCCAACGCAAATTTAATTTAAGTAAAATAAGCATGTTGAAGGTTGCTTAGAAAATAATTTTTTTTGAAAGGGCTTTATCAATTTGATAGAGCCCTTTTTTTATGCCCCCTAAAAAAGCATAGTAGAAAACTGGGTCATTTCATTTTCCGAAAATTCAATTTGAAGGGGCTGAATGGTTTTGTACAGTAAGCATTTCATAGGCAGCTCAGTTTCTAAAACTAAGAAAAGAAAATACACCTGGAAATTTACTTTTTTTTAGGGTAGCTACCAATGTTAGTCATCTTCATGATTCATGTCATACTGCAAACTTAATATTTCACCGATTTTTGCCAACATTTCAGCTAGTATCAAAAAAAATATCGCATGTCTAAGGCAATTTACATCGCTTCTTGTGAACCTAATAGCGGCAAGTCTCTCATTACTTTAGGTCTTTTAAATATATTGGTTGGAAAGATAAAAAAAATCGCCTATTTCAAACCTGTTGTGAATGAGCGGGTAAAAAAAAATAAAGACGTACATATTGAAACGATATTGGCTCAATTCGGCTTGCCGCTTACTTATGAGGACACTTTTGCATTTACTTATGACGAATTTTTACAACACCGAAGTGAGGGAAATAATGGATATATCATTGATACCATTATTGCAAAGTTTAAAAAACTGGAAGAGACCAACGATTTTGTGGTGGTAGAAGGAACTGGTTTTAATGGTGATAGTGCTTCTTTTGAATTTGATTCAAATTTAGAAATTGCCAAAAATCTGGGTATCCCGCTGATACTAATTACCCGTGGTGATACCAATACCCCCGAGGAAATAGGTAACAGTATTTTATCCAACTATCAGGTGCTGCAGGATAAAGAAGTGTCGGTGTTAGCCATGATAGCCAATAGGATACCACCCACCAATGTAGATTCATTGAAACAGATATTACAGGCTAGGTTACCGAAAAATGTATTAAGTGCGGTCATTCCATTTAACAAGGACTTGGGTAATCCAACGATGAAAGAAATTATGGATGCGGTAAAAGGGAAATTGTTATTTGGACAGCAACTTTTATCTAATCAGGTAGACCACTTTATCGTTGGTGCCATGCAATTAAGGAATTGCCTTACTCGACTGAAGGAAAACACCCTGATTGTAACTCCCGGCGACAGGGCGGATATTATTGTCGCCATGTTGCAGGCCAATCTTTCAAAAAATTATCCTAAAGTGGCTGGAATGATTCTTTCGGGAGGTCTCGAAATTGAGGAGCCCATCATTCAATTGATAGAGGGACTCGAAACAGTTATTCCCATCATTCAGGTAGACACGGGTACATTTGAAACTGTCAATATTGT
>CANJDY010000027.1 GCA_947472635.1 Chitinophagaceae bacterium | reverse complement strand
ATAACTTGTAGCTAATTTTTAATAAAAACAACCTTTCAATAATGCTAAAATCAATGACCGGCTTCGGCAGGGCTGAACAAACGGTAAATGACAAGACCTTTCTGGTAGAAATTAAATCGCTGAATGGCAAGCAATTTGAAATGCAATTGCGGTTGCCTCCCTTACTTAGACCCTACGAGTTTGATATTAGAAGTATTTTACAAGAACAATTGGTACGGGGTACCGTTGATTGCATGATTACCATTAAGCAAAATGGCACTTCCAAGCCGGTAAATATCAATACGGATTTAATCAAGGCATATTATCAACAAATAGAATCCTTGGCAGGAGAACTAAATGTTGACACCAATTCTGTTTTAAGTGCGTTGCTTCGATTGCCAGAAGTAGTAACGCCTACCAATGATGTATTGAATGACAATGATTTCGAAGAGTTTAAAAAAGTGCTTCAAATAGCCCTAAGTGAGTTGAACAAACATCGGGAAGAAGAAGGTGCCAGTTTGGAAAATGACCTTATCAAACGGATCAACAATATCAATGCCCAAGAAGAAGCAATCGTGCAACTAGAGCCCAACCGAATGAAAAGGATAAGGGAAGAAATTGTGCAACTTTTGGAAAAACATGTGGGTAAAGAAAATTATGATGGCAATCGATTGGAACAGGAGTTGATCTACTACATTGAAAAGGTAGATATTCATGAAGAACAGGTACGCTTGAAACAGCATTGTGAGTATTTCAGGTCATTACTTGCCAATTCGGATGAAGCAAAAGGAAAGAAACTTTCTTTTATCATCCAGGAAATAGGAAGAGAGATAAATACCACTGGAAGCAAGGCCTATGACGCGGATATTCAAAAATGCGTGGTAACTATGAAGGATGAGTTGGAGAAGGCAAAGGAACAAATATTAAATGTATTGTAAATAAGCAAGGGTTTTTGTACGCATGCGATCAGTTACTTTAGTTAAAATAGCGACCACTGAATGGATGCATGTAGATACAGAAGTTAAAAATTTTGGCACTTCAAAATAAGGCAGGTCTTGAAAAACTGTTTTATTTTTGTAAAAAATATTTAGTGAAGATTCATTCCTGCAAATTATCTGTTTTACTGTTGATTATTGTAAGCCTTTGGCTTACTGCCTGTGCTACTATTGACGTATTTGAAAAAAATACGCCTATACCTTCTAATAAATGGCAGTATTCAATGCAACCGGTTTTTGATTTTACTATCAGCGATACGAGCTCTTTTTACAATATATATATCGTTTTGAGGCATACAGATGCCTATCGATATAATAATATCTGGGTTAATATAGGGTCGAAGTTTCCTGGAGACACCTTGCAATATCGTCGGTTGGATATAAGCTTGGGAACAGATGCCAGCGGATGGGAAGGGTCTGGCATGGGAGATATTTGGGAGGTTAGAAAATCCGTTACCAAAGGCCCGGTGAAATTTAATAAAATGGGCAATTATTCATTTTCAGTGGCACAAATAATGCGTGAAAATCCACTTCCGGAAATAATGAGCATCGGTATAAGGGTTGAGAAGGTCAAGTAACCATGCACCTGGATAATCGGACAATTTCCAAAATTGATTATGGTACTAAAATCGAGCTGTTTACAATTTCATTATTGATCATCTGCCTTTCACTATTAATTTGAAAACAACATGCCCTTTTCTTTTTATAAGACCAATCGCTTACGTTTTATTTTCCTCGTTTACTGGGTTCTCTTAGCTTATATCATCGCTGCACTGGTATGGTGGTTTATAGCCTTGAACCGGCAAAACGCCCAGATGGCTACCTTTGAAATTTCCCAATTAAAAATTGGAGAGCCTAGCAATTCCCAACAATTGACTGAAATACTTTCCATCAAAAAGAGAAAAACTGCGCAATATATTGGTGAGGGAACGATTTTTTTATTGCTCATTTTGTCTGGAGCAGTTTTTATTTACAGGGCAGTTAGGACACAATTTAAGTCGGGCCAAGAACAACAAAACTTTATGATGGCCATTACCCATGAATTAAAGACGCCCATCGCAATTACTAAACTCAATTTGGAAACTTTATTAAAAAGAAAATTAGAGGAAAGTCAGCAGCAGCGATTAATTCAAAATACCATTCAGGAAGCCAATCGATTAAATGCTTTATGTAATAATATGTTACTCGCATCGCAATTGGAAGCGGGCGGTCATCATGTTACCAAAGAAGAAATCGACCTAACGGATCTTACAAAAGCATGTATCAACGATTTTATCATCCGTTATCCTCAGCGCCATTTTGAACAAGCAATTGAAGATGAAGTTTATCTCATCGGAGATAACATACTATTACAAATGGCCATCAATAATTTAATTGATAATGCTATTAAATATTCCCCTAAAGATTCGATTGTATCAATCGTTTTGTATCAGCAACAAAAGTCGATCATGTTAATGGTTAAGGACCAAGGGAAAGGGATTGATATAACAGAGAAGAAAAAAGTATTTGAAAAATTTTACCGAATTGGCAACAAGGCTACTAAAGAAGCGAAGGGAACCGGATTGGGATTGTTTCTGACTAAAAAAATTGCACTACAACACGATGCAAGTATATTTGTAGTCGACAATACGCCGACGGGAAGTAATTTTACCATTGTGTTTAACGGATAACTCACTAGTGGTTAACAGCCTATGATGATTGAAAGTTTTTCAACGTAAACAGGTTATTGATTTTCATAGCATCTTCCAATCAACTACTATCAGTAACGCAGTCATCAGTAAATAAATTGAAGTATGGGGACTAACAAAATATCGATCTTATTGGTGGAGGATGAGGAAAATCTACATGAGGCGTTAAAGCTGAATCTTGAAATGGAAGGGTATGAGGTAACGAGTGCTTTTGATGGAGTGGCCGCTTTACAAGCGGTTCAAAAAGAACATTTCGATCTAATGATCCTCGATGTAATGCTACCAGAATTGGATGGAATTAGTGTGTGTGAAAATATTCGGCTGCAAAATAATGATATCCCCATATTGATACTGAGTGCCCGCAATAGTAGTGCCGATAGGGTACTGGGGTTAAAAAAAGGGGCCGATGATTATTTAACCAAGCCATTTAATTTGGAAGAGTTATTGCTAAGGGTAAATAAATTGGTAGATAAAAGCAAGCAAATTTCCACTAGAAAACCATTGGAACAAGTCTATCATTTCGGAAAAAATCAAATTGATTTTACAGCGCTTGAATGTGTAACAAAAGATGGGGAGAAGGTCACCCTTACCAAAAAAGAAATGATGCTTCTAAAACTGCTTATTGAAAACAAAAATGAGGTAGTTACTAGAGAAAAAATTTTGCAGGCGGTGTGGGGATACAATGTATATCCAACCACTCGAACCATCGATAATTTCATTTTAAGTTTTCGCAAATATTTTGAAGAGGATAGTAGAAATCCCCAATACTTTCACTCTGTCAGGGGGATAGGCTACCGATTTACACCGAGGGTTCAGTAAGTGTCGCTGCAATCTCAATCGCTCGCCCATAAAGTCCTTCCATTGAATCTGCTGATGCAAGTGGTGTATACAATTGCCATTCAATATCATCCAGCAATTGTTGTATTTGCAGGCTGGTATTCAGGCTTATTCCTTGCTGCTCCGCACTCACTTCGATTATTTTTTTAGATATGGTTGCCAAGGGTACTTGAAGGGTATCAGCCAAAAATTTCCGCAACTCATTGTTCAGGGCTTCATAAAAGCCTTTAAAATCTCTTCCAATCAGTTTTTCTTCGGATAGCAGAAAGGGATGAAGGGGCAAATGGACTTTTGCTGCTAGCAATGGAGCGGTGTCAGCTACGGAATTCACTTCTTCCTTATCGTCGGATATTTTTTTTCTTTTTTTCTTAAACCAGATTAGTAAAATACCGAATAGCCCTGCTGCAAATGGTACTAGCATCCACCAGCGATTGATGAATAGCCCATCTACAACTTGTTGGTGCTGCGTTTGCAGCGTATGTTGGTTTTTGGTAAATGTGCCCTTCCCAGTTCCCTGGGTAATAGTTAGTTGCAAAGGAGTTGATCTCAGTGTTATATATTTTCCCCCCACCGCATTAAAATAGCTAAAGTCAACTGGCGGTATGTTGTAGCTACCCGGCTTGGAAACAGTAAAGGCATATTCAAAAGTTTTTATGCCACTAACCGGTACCGTTAATTGGTCAAGCTGATCTTTTGTTTTAGGTTCGTACCCCTCCATACCGGCGGGCCAACTAATGTCGGGTGCAATGACCATTGACATATTGCCTGCACCTGAAATAGTAAGGGTTAGTTTTCCGGCATCATCTGTAGTAAAATTATTTTTTTGAAGACTGGCTTCAAAGGTGAAATTTCCCACGGAGCCCTTGAATGAAATGGGTCTATCTATCTCAGGCAGCGGTTTTACAGTGATTATCGCGGGCTTACTTTGCAAGGTTACCTTTTCGTCTCTTACGCCTTCTGCCGGTATGGATGTTTGCGTGAGGTCGCTGAAAAAATCGTCTAACCCACCCCGTTGATTATTCAGGTATTCCTCTTTTATAAAATGAATGGTATTGTCTACTTCCGCAGATTCTAGTTCTACTGCCCCAGCCTGCAAAGGGTACAACTGCGATTTCCGAAGGATATAAACATTGTACTCCCGTCCATTGATTTGTTCAGTGGAGTAGTTCGTGTTTCCTGGGGGCAATAGGTCAATAACTGAAAAGCCATTAAAAGAGGGGTTTTTGGTAATACTACTTTCCGATTTTAATCTCGTATACAGTTTATACGTTACCACTATGGGCTCCCCTATAAAGCAGGTAGTCTTGTTTGTTACTACTTTTATGAAAATATTTTTATTGATTTTCTGGGCCATATTTTCGCCCTTCTTCAAAATATAATCATTGAATGAAGATTGGGCCACCGGTTCAAAAAAAGGAGAGAATCCTCCAAAGCCACCTCCTCCATTATTTGGATTGTTACCCGATCCATTTTTGGTAACAGTGAGGGTTACTGTATTACCCATTAACACTTTTCCATCTGCCATCGCCTTGGCACCCGTTATTGAAAACTTACCGATTGATTTGGGTTGAAGTAGATAAGTGATGCCGATATACTGCCTGGTTACGCCATTATTACTTTCCATGCCACTCTCCTGATTGGGCCCACTAATGATCTCAAAATCCCCCAAAGCAGGGGGGATAATCTGCTCCACTTGTCGGGCATTATCTATCATGAGTCGAAGAGTGGCCGTTTCATTTTTACCAATCGACCCCGGACTAATGCTTGCTTTAAAAACAGCCTGTGCCAATAACTGGCTTTGACATATGAATAGCAAAACAGTAAAGAGCGGGACTATTTTTTTTGATTGCAGTCTCATATAAATCTTCACAAAATAATAAATAATTAGATTGAATTGAAACTAAAAGCAGGTGTTTTAAAGGAATGCCTACAGCCATCAGGGCAAGTCTCCCAATAAAGGGCGAAGTATGATATCTTCCACTACTGCCTGTGGGGATAATTTACTTGCTGCAACAATCATGGTCGCTATATCACTAGCTTCCATGATGCGCCGGGTGCTGTTGTCAAAATCGCCCCAGGAATCGGTTAAAACTGCGCCTGGATAAACGCCCATTACCTTTATGAAGGAGGACTTTAGTTCTTCCCGAAGATTTTTGGTAAAGCCCATCAATGCAAATTTAGCTATGCTATAACTTCCACCATTGGCATAGGCCCCTAGGGAAGCAATAGAGCACATGTTTACAATCGTTCCGTGTTTGGCCTTCATCATTGTCGGTAGCAATACCCTAGTAAGGCGATAAGCACTGAATAAATTAACATCCATCATTTGTTCCAAAACACCCTCCTCTTCTTGATGGATACTTCCCGGTATAAAATTACCGGCATTATTTATCAGCATATCAATTTTTCCGTTGCTAGTATCTGTAAGTCCGGCCAAAACCCAGTCCCCAAAATCCGTTACCTGCTCTTTTACAGACAGGTCTACGGCCTTTGCTTTGATATTGCAGGCGGGATAGGCTGTCTGGATCTCCGCTACTGTATTATAGAGCGCCACTTCATTTCGAGCACAAAGGAAGAGCGTAGCACCTTCTGCTGCAAATGAATGAGCAATGGCTTTTCCAATTCCTTTTGAAGCACCTGTAATAATTATATTCATATTCAAAAATTAAGTTGACTTTTACAAATGGGTAATGGCACCACAAAAATACTATCTGCAGCGTTTAGGGATAAATAAAATATCAACCCCTAATTTTGCGTTAGTTGTATTAAAGCAATTTACTGGAATAGACTTATGAAATATCAACATCTTTTTTTTGATTTAGACCATACCCTATGGGACTTTGATGCCAACGCAAAAATAGCACTTACCGAAATGTATTCTTTTTTTAATTTGGAATTGTTACAAGTAGCGCCTTTTGAATCGTTCTATAGGCACTATTTGCATCACAATCAAATTTTGTGGGACCGCTACCACAAGGGTTTCATAACTTCCGAAGAGTTGAAATGGCGCCGCATGTGGCGCACTTTACTGGAGTTTAAAATTGGTGATGAAAAGCTGGCAAGGGAAATTAGCGAAAAGTTTTTAGAGATCTTACCCATTCAAAAGGGGCTGTTCCCCCATACCAATGAAATACTCGATTATTTAGCCGAAAAAAAATACCAGCTCCACCTAATCACCAATGGATTTGAAAAAGTGCAGTGGAGTAAATTAAATAATAGTGGGCTAAATCGCTATTTCCAACATGTAATAACTTCGGAGGCAAGCAATAGCTTGAAGCCTAGAAAGGAAATTTTTGAATTTGCATTACAAAAGACCGGCGCGTTGGTTACCAATAGCATCATGCTCGGAGACAATTTAGATGCCGATATACAGGGGGCCATCAATTTTGGGATGGATTCTGTTTTTGTAAATCACCTCCATTTGTCCACAGAACTACAACCTACTTATACCATTACCCACCTAAAAGAGTTGGAAAATATATTTTGAACAGGGGTTTGACCCTTGATGATATAAATTTGCCCGATTGCCTAATGCAAGCGGGCAAACCTTGCTTATCGTTAAAAGCAAATTTAGATCTTCGCAGTTTTGCTCTTGTCTTTGCAGCAAGCCTTTTTTTCAGCAGACATTTTGGTGCAGCAGGATTTCCCTTTGGCACATTTTTTCTTTTTTCCTTTTTCGGCAAAGCTTATCCCGGTAATCAATAAGGCTGCAGTAGCCAATAGAATTATTTTTTTCATTTGAGTTGATTTTATGTAATGTGAAAATAATTGCTTTTTAGCAATTGCAAAAGCTGTGGATGTTAAAATTATATAAATAATTTGCATCTATTTATTTCGACACGCAAAACTGGCAGGCTGTAAGGCAAATTAATGTTGACTAAATTGGTTAGAAAACCATGCAATCATTAGCCTTCAGTAGGTAAGGTGGCAATAACGGTTACTCCTCCTTGTACTGACTGGTTTAGCGCTACATTAATTTTGGTACCTACAGGCAACAAGAGATCTACCCGGCTGCCAAATTTGATAAATCCCATTTCTGCTGTCTGGCTCACCTGCTGGCCTACCTGCAAATAATTCACGATGCGTTTTGCTAGTGCTCCGGCAATCTGTTTTACTAAGATTTCGATATTCCCTTTTCTGATTACTACAGAGTGCCTTTCATTTTCGGTAGATGATTTCGGATGCCAGGCTACAAGGTATTTACCCTTGTGGTATTGATTATACACCACTTCGCCACTGATAGGGTTTCTGTTAACGTGCACATTGGCGGGACTCATAAAAATAGATACCTGAAGTCGTTTGTCCTTAAAGTATTCTGAATCTGTCACCTCTTCAATTACTACCACCTTTCCATCAGCAGGCGCTATAATGGCATTGTCATTTAGGGTGAGTATGCGATTGGGTATCCGAAAAAATGAAATTAGGAAAAGCAATAGACCTAGGGTTATAAAAAAGAGTATGCCGGTGAGTATAGGTACTGAAGCACTAAAAAAGTAAAAAAAAAGTAAATTCAAAATAAAAAATACGATCGTGCCTATGGCGATACTTGTGTAACCTTCTCTGTGAATTGTCATGCTTAATTAAGTTGAGTGGCAAAGATAAGCCTACTGCATTAGGGCGCAAGGCAATTGATTATAAAAATAATTTCAAGAATAGCCAAACAAATGGAGTGGCTACTAATAAAGAGTCGAATCGATCTAAAAAACCACCATGCCCGGGCATAATAGCTCCACTATCTTTAATATCAGCCATCCGTTTTAACTTACTCTCCAGTAAATCGCCCGCTGTACCAAAAATTGCGCAGAGAGCTGCAATGATGAAATAGTGTTGGTGTTGGATGGGGTTAAAAAAATGTTCGGCTACTACCGGGAATCCAAATCCAATTACTAGAATACATAGTAAGGCGCCTCCAATCGTTCCTTCCCAGGTTTTCTTGGGGGATATGGGTGAAAAAGGGGTTTTCCCAATCAATGACCCTACCAGGTAAGCCATGGTATCATTGATCCAAATGCTGAAAATTATTAGCAATGGCAGCAGGATGCCAGTTGTTGTGGATATAGCAACACCACTCCAATTCATCCTGATATCTATTAGCAGGCAGATTGGTAAGCTGATATAGGGTAATCCGAAAAAAATGTAGGGCAGATAATTTTCTTTATAAATTTTTTTCAGCAGTTTAATAAACTCAATCCAACAGCCAAAGTGAATTAAAAAGAAGAGTATTAAAAAACTCTCTTCATTTCTCAGTAATCCGCCGAGCATGACCACCACAAAGATAAAAGCGGTTAGTGAACGTGTTTTTAGTGTAGCTAGATTGATTGCCATCAGAGAAAAATTGCTATTAGTTCGTAAATAAAAAATTATACCCTTTGATTGGTGTATTTTAATTAAATAGGTTGTTGCTAGGCTCCAGTCCAGGGATGAGTACTTCTTCTCCCGGCTGGTCAATTTCGTTTTTACTTACTTTGTCAAAGAGTGAGAATAGACCATAAAGTGCTGCAATGCTGGCAAGACCGACCCATAAAGGAATTTGCCCATCCATTTTGGAAGGGTCGGGGTGTTCGCCGGGTTTGGTAAAAAGGTACATGGCCGTTACAGCAAAAGCATTATTAAAAAAATGACCGATAATATTGAGCCAGATATTTCCGGTGCGATAATAGATCCATCCAAGCACAAAGCCGAGTGCAAATCGGCTCAGAAATCCAAGGTATGAACCATGGACGGCACTGAAAATAATGGAGGTAAGTACAATGGCTAACAAGGGTTTTTTAAACCATCGGGAAAATAAATTTTGCATTCCACCCCTAAATAAAGTTTCTTCAAATAGGGCAGGTAAAAAAGCAATTACTACTACTGATATGATATAATCGGCAAAATTGTCCATTCTTGCAATTACAGCAACCTGTTGATTATAGGCATCTTCCGCTTCCTTAAATTTCAAAAGGGCAGCTTTTGACCAAGGTAAAAGGGTTGTTAAATCTTGCAAAGCACTTACCAGCGGAAGTGCTGCTAGCATAATCAATATCACCACGCCAGCAGATTTTACATTGCAATTATTTTTAAATCCCAGGTGAACAAATGGTTTTTTATGGCAAACCAACGCATATAAAACGGTTGGTAAAAAAAACATGAAGAAGGCAGTAATAAAGGTAATCCATCTTAGTAATGCTGCATTTTTAGGTTGTAATAAATTATCCAATAACTGGGCGGCAGTATTGCCACTGGTAATTCCGGGATTCATTTTTACAAAAAAAGGAAGGATGCTAACAATGATGCCCCCTATTATTAATCCTACACCTACAAATGCAGCCAACACAGCCAGCTGATTCCAGTAATTAAAACGTTTAGTTGCCAAATGCGCCATAGTGTTTGCTTATAAGTGCGTAAATTTACAACCAAAAAAGTTTATGCGTATGGTTTTCTGTTGATAGTTTACTATACTCATTTTATTTAAGCAAAAGATTAACCTTAAGAACCCTCAATCAATCGTATGCCATCAATAGGTAATATACAACTTCCTGAATTCCCACTGCTGCTTGCCCCAATGGAGGATGTAAGTGACCCGCCTTTTAGGGCAGTTTGCAAAGACAAGGGGGCAGATCTGATGTATACTGAATTTATTAGTAGCGAAGGATTGATTAGAGATGCCATCAAGAGTCGTCAAAAGCTCGATATTTTTGATTACGAAAAACCGGTAGGTATTCAAATTTTTGGTGGCGATGAGGAAAGTTTATCACTGGCTGCAAAAATTGTGGATGTTACCAACCCCGATTTGCTGGACATTAATTTTGGCTGTCCGGTAAAAAAAGTTGCTATGAGGGGGGCTGGTGCAGGCGTATTAAAGGATATTGACTTGATGGTGCGCTTAACCGAAGCCGTTGTAAAATCTACCAATTTGCCGGTCACGGTAAAAACTCGATTGGGCTGGGATGATGAGAACAGGAATATAGAGGAAGTGGCAGAGCGCTTACAAGATGTAGGCATTAAAGCCCTTTCCATTCACGGGCGCACACGCGCGCAGATGTACAAGGGGTCGGCAGACTGGGATTTGATAGGAAAAGTAAAAAATAACCCGCGTATCACCATGCCCATATTCGGCAATGGTGATATTGATAGTCCACAGAAAGCATTGGAATATAAAAATCGATACGGCATTGATGGTATTATGATTGGAAGAGCTGCCATTGGCTACCCGTGGATATTTGATGAGATCAAGCATTTTCTAAAAACGGGTGAAATATTGCCCCCGCCCTCTATCGAAGACAGGGTGGAAGTGTGTAAAAAACATCTCCATAAATCTTTTGAGTGGAAAGGTCCCATTGTAGGAATTTTTGAAATGCGTCGCCATTATGCCAATTATTTAAAAGGACTGCCCGGAATAAAAGATTATCGTTACCAGTTGGTTACCCTTAAAACGGTGGAAGAAATTGATGCCATTCTCGATGAAATTGTAGAAAAATACGCCGGCTACGCGTTCGAAAAAACACCCATTGAATTGATTAATTATCATGAAAAATGTCCTTTGTAAAAGAAGGCAACTTGCCAACGTTTTTTAGCTGTAGATCCGACCAATGACAGCGGCATATTTTTCCATTATAATCTTTCTTTTAAGCTTGAGCGTTGGGGTAAGTTCTCCACTGTTGATGGTCCATTCATCGGGTAGTAGTTCAAAGCGTTTTACCTGCTCTACATGATTGAAAGATTTATTAAAACTCTCTATTAGTTCCGTATACAGCGCTAACACCTTCGGATGATTGATTGCATCTTCATTGGTTGTGAAGGGGATAGTCTTTTGGCGCATCCAGTCTTTTAGATTGGGTAAAGAAGGGACAATTAACGCCCCTACAAATTTCTGATCAGCACCTACAATCATCATCTGCTCAATAAAGGGCGATTCCTTCATTCTGTTTTCGATGGGCTGCGGGGCCACATATTTACCGCCACTGGTTTTAAATAGTTCTTTTTTACGATCCGTTATTTTTAAATATTTTCCATCTTCAAACACGCCTATATCGCCTGTATGCAACCATCCATCAATGATGGTTTCGGCAGTCAAGACTGGCCGTTTATAGTACCCCATCATTACGCTCGGCCCCTTCACACAGATTTCTCCATCTGCTTCCAGCTTAACCTGCTGCCCTTGTAGTATTGGCCCTACTGTGCCAAATTTGGTACCCCCAACATATTGGCAGTTGATACTAATAACTGGGCTATTTTCAGTTGGCCCATACCCTTCATAAATAGGAATTTTAGCGGCTGTAAAAATCCGTATCAGGCGAATCTGGCAAGCGGCTCCACCGGTAATGATAAATTTTATATTATTGCCCAATGCGGCTCTCCATTTATTAAAAATTAATTTATTGGCGATAGCGAGTTTAAGGTGGTAAAAAATTCCCTGGTTTTTCGAAATATCAAATTGATCGCCCAAGGCAACTGCCCAGTAAAATAAGGTACGCTTAATACCCGTCAGCTCTGCACCCTTGCTCATAATTTTTTCGTAAACTTTTTCAAGCAGTCGAGGCACCGTACAAAATACATCCGGTTTGATTTCTTTTAAGTTTTCAGCAATTGTATCCAAATTCTCAGCATAATAAATAGAGATTCCAGCACTGATATACATGTAGGAGGCTACCCGCTCAAAAATATGATTCAATGGTAAAAAACTTAGGGATCTGGAATATTTATTCTCCTCTAAGGGGAAGCTTTTTATAGCATTCAAAATATTGGAAACGATATTGTGATGGCTAAGCATTACCCCCTTAGGCGTTCCAGTAGTTCCGGAAGTATAAATAATAGTGGCGCAATGTTCAGCGGATATAGTTGCCTTCAATTGTTCTAATTGAACATTATCCGAATCATCTGGCGATGGTAGGATTGTTTTCCAATAGGCAACCCCTGGTAGCTCATCAAAACTATACACATTCACAAGAGAAGGAACCTGGGATCGAATAGCCTCTACCTTATCTAAAATTTCCTGACCGCTGATAAAGGCTAGTTTTACACCGGCATCATTAAAAATAAATTCGAGTTCATTCACATTGGTGGTGGGATAGATGGGGCAAAGCACGGCACCTATTTGCTGACAAGCCATATCTAGCATTAGCCATTCCGACCTGTTTTTGCTAATCAATGCAACCTTATCCTGCTTCTCAACTGTCATGTCATTTCCGCTAATGCCTAGCCGAATCAAGGCAGTACTTAAGTTGTTCACGATGGAGTTTACTTCAGCAGTACTGTATAAATTCCAGTGCCCATTTTCTTTCCCCCCAATCATATCGGGTTTTGGAAAATGTTCCAATTGGTTTTGCAAGAAATCAAATAATCTGGATTTTTCGTTCATATACAATCGTTCAGCATGTAAAAAATAGATTCCGGTAAGTAAGTTAGTTTAACCGATTCCTCGTAAACTATGACTAAGTTAAATAAAAAAGCCTTCCCAACTGCCAAGGATCACAGTAAAAATTAAATAGGGGCTACTATTATTTGTCAAATGAGTCACTTGAATTGATGACTATTATAAAGGTTGACTATAAAAGCTGAAAGAATCATTCATTCACTTAGTTGGATAGCCGGTAGTACTGGCCTAAGGGGATCTTAAACATTCTTCCTGATTGAAAATGAATAAACTCGTTGTACTCCGAAGAATGAGCTGCCACCCAAGTTTGGTAATCGGTTAAGTTTTGCACTGTACCAAATAGCCATTGGTTATAGGCTTCAAACATCCCCTCTTGCAGTAGTTGTCGCTGGTAATCAAACAATCGGCTTGGATATTTACTAGCATAATCATTGGTCCAGTCTAATAAAAACCGGGTTCTAATCATGGTAAGATTTTCAGCATTGAATTCTGTTGTTGCAGCCAGGTTTTGTTTATTGATGGTTTGAATAAAAGCATTGGAATATTTAGGCTGAACTGCTTTTTCTTTTTTTACATCCTCTTCAGTAAATATTTTCTTATAACTCTCCAATAAAATCGATTTTATTTCTGCTGAATGGCTACTGAGCGGTTCCATATTTACAAACACCTCGCCATATAATATACTCCCTACTTTATCTGCAGTAATTTGGTAATATTTGCAGGCATTGTAATAATTTTTTGAATAATTCGGATCATTCTCAATGCCTTTTTCCCATTGCTGAATAGCGTCGACATTTTTTTGTGCCCATTGAAGCTCGCCTAATTCATTGTAGAGTGCACCACTTTTTGGAAATTTTTTAATTCCTTTTTTAAATAGCTTTTCGCATTCTTTCGTTTGATCCAATTGCTTGTAAAAATTTCCTGCGATCTGGTAGCATTGGTCATCTGCTTCTTCTTTATCAAGTATCAATTTTATTACTTCGAGCCCCTTGTTATATTCTTTTTGAAAATAAAAGGCTAAGGAAAGATCTTTGGTGATTTCGATATTGTTGGGTTCGGCAATGGAAGCGCGCTTCAGCAGGAGTGAGGCGTTATTAAAATCATTTTGTTGCATAAAGGACCGGGCCCTTTCCTGCAAGTCTTTGGCCGATTGTGCAGTACAGAATTGAACCGAAAAAAAAAGTACAGCAAAAAAAATAGCTTTTTGAATTGATTTCATCGGCATAAATGTACTGATATCTAGTTAAAAGAGGCAGTATTCATTTTTCATTTTGCTGATAAAATTGAATATAGCACAGTGAGAACTAGCAAGCTGTTAGTTGAAATAAAACGAATCATAGACTAGTTAATCAAGTGCGTAAGCAGTCCATCTCTGAGTTTGGGTTCAAACCAAGTGCTTTTCGGCGGCATTACATTACCGCTATCTGCAATATCGAACAACTGTTGAATGCTAACAGGATGAAGGCTGATAGCAAGGGCCATTTCACCGCTGTCTACTCTTTTTTCCAACTCTTCTAAACCTCGGATGCCTCCAACAAAATCAATGCGCTGATCGGTACGTTGGTCCTTTATGCCGAGTAGTGGGTCTAGCAAATTATTTTGTAAAATGGTTACATCTAAAATTCCAATTGGATCGTTAGTGAAGGTGTTATCCTTTGCAGTAAGGCAATACCATTGTTTACCCATGTATAAACCAAACTGGTGAAGCTTTTCCGGAGAAAACGCCTTTTCGACTTTTTCTACAGTAAAGGAGTTGGATATTTTTTCTAGTAATTCTTCAGTTCCTACTCCATTCAAATCCTTCACTACCCGATTGTAATCCATAATGTGTAACTGGTTGGAAGGAAATAAGGTGGTCAGAAAAACATTGGCCCCTTCAGGCGCATCTTT
>CANJDY010000026.1 GCA_947472635.1 Chitinophagaceae bacterium | reverse complement strand
TGATAATGTTTGGAAAAACGATTACAACCAAAAGGGAAGTAGCTTTTTATGGCACCGATGCGATTGAGTATACTTATTCCAATCAAAAGAAAAGGGCCTTGCCTTGGACGCCCTTACTGAGGGATATAAAAAAAATAGTGGAAGCGTGTACAGGGCTGTCATACAATGCTTGTTTGATGAACTTGTACCATGATGGAAGTGAGGGAATGGGCTGGCATGCAGACAATGAAAAGGAAATTAAAGTGGATAGTTCCATAGCATCGGTAAGCATTGGGGCCAATAGGAATTTCTCATTTAAGCATAGGCTTAGCGGTGAAAAACATTCCCTATTGCTTGAAAATGGATCTTTATTGGAAATGAGAGGCCCCATCCAAAGGCATTGGCTTCACTCCTTACCCAAAAGCACCCTAGTGAAAACGGCTAGAATTAATTTAACCTTCAGACAAATGCTGAAATGAAGAACATTAAAAAAGAAAACCTTCCAAGTAAAATTTGTCTACACTGTGAACGTCCATTTAGCTGGAGAAAAAAATGGGAGCGTTGCTGGGAGGAGGTTAAATATTGCAGTGAGGCCTGTAAAAGAAAAAAGGGGAAGACTTAAAATGTTTTAGGTATTTATCGCTTGCTGATTTTGTTCATTGAGATGCTCTTTTGCCTTGAGCATTTGAAGCGGGTTATATCTGAGCTCCGCTTTGCCAAGTGCTTTTGGCTCACGCCACTGTTTACTCGCTGCCGCCACAAATTAAAACTGGTTCTTTTCAGTTCACTGCGCATGAGCTTGATCGTATCCGCCTCAGACAAGCCAAATTGAATATCAATCGCCTCAAATGGCGTTCTATCCTCCCAAGCCATTTCTATTACCCTGTCAATATCTATTCTTTCCATTCAATGGGGATTATTATTTCATTGGTTCTGCCTATTATTTCATAGGGGGCATTGTATCCTAGAAAAGTATAACCCCCATTCGTTTTGATATTTCTTTGTGCCAATATTTTTTCTAGCTTAAGTTTGTTAGCTGTTATTTTTGAATCAGACGCATAGCCCCCAAAACTAATTACTGCAACGTACTCTGCCTTGCTTTTTTGAATTTGAATGTTTTTATCCTTTGGAATAGGTAAACTATTTTCAGTATACTTTTCTGGCATAACAAAACTCATAGTTGAACCTTTATCCGACATACTCATTCTTACGGGAGCTGTCATTGAAATGCTTTCATTCTGCTCATTTTTTCCGAAGATAAAACTTGCCAATTTTCTGAAACCGCCACTTGCTAGGTCCTTGTAGTTGGTAGCGCCGGAATAAATGGTGGCAAATGTTGCAGAAGGATAATAGCGAATTTCTAAATCTTTATCCTTAAGTACCAACCTGTATTTCTGCTTTTCAGTTTTGGGTGCAGCAGCTCCTTTAAAAGATTGAAAAACGAAGTAAATAACTATTACTATCAAAACAAGGAGTATTGCTTTCATTGTATAAATTTAAATTAAAACAACCAATTTCGATTATAGTTCAATCCTTTTTTTGTAAATTATATTTCTTTAAATATTCCAGCTAGTTTACAGTAGGGTATTATCTAAGGTAGGGTTATGAAGATATTTTTTTAAAAATATATGTGCAACGTTAGGATTGCCAAAGCATTTTAGGGTAAGTTTAAGCAGACTCAAGGAGCTGTTTTCCAAAAAAATAAGTTTTTAAGTAGTTTTTTTATGGAATCACTGCATAAAGGCATTTGTACCTAATGGCCAACCTGTTTATAATTTCTGAGTCTATAATCGCCCAAGCATTTCTAAATAGCGGGATAGCTAATCAGTTATTGTAGCGCGTAACCAGTGATTATTTGTAAAGTGTTATATTTGCTTACCATTACCTACCAGTATAAATTTTGAAGAGGGGTGGTTTGTTTTTATCTAAACGTATTGTTTAGTCAAAAACAAGGTAATGTCAGGTGTTTTTCTTTTAATTAAAGATAGTCATTGTCATCACCTTTAAAAACGGATTAGCCAATCTTTCACTCAATATCCAATATATGAAAAAGAAAATGGGGCTTCTTGGCTTGTTTCTGCTAATATCAACCTTCGTTTTATTTATCCAAATTAACACATTTGCTCAATCTGCTTCATGTGGTGCAGACAATATTTTACAAAACTTAAGGATGGATGCAACCTTTAGGTCGAATGAAATAAAAATGAATGAGCAAATTCGCCGATATACTTCTGCCACGAATATCACTAGTCCAATGCGGGTTAAAGCCCCGCGTAATGGAATAGAAAAAGTAACCTCCATTTCACCTATCACTGGTATTATATCCATCCCTGTAGTTGTTCATATTATTAGAACGAACCCCGAATCTGTAACAGATCAAATGGTCATTGACGGCATCAAAGAGTTAAATGACGCATTTGCTCACCAAGCTAGTTATTCAGTAGATACGCTGGGTGTCAATACAGGTATTCAATTTTGTTTGGCAAATACTGCGCCCGATGGATCTTTAACCAATGGCATTGATCGTGTTAATACTTACTACGAAAATATAGATGTTGATTTGGAATCAGGTGTATTGGCTACTTTGACTCAATGGGATCCTGCGTTTTATGCAAATATTTGGTTGGTTTCGGCAATTAAGGGAGAAATTCCACCTACCATTTTTGAATGTGGTAGTTGGCAACGTGTGGGTTATGGCGGTTACGCTTCAGCTGGTGGTGGGTTGGTGGTTAGTAGCTTGAGCGGTCCCTTGGTAGCGCATGAAATGGGCCACTATTTATCTTTATTACATACTTTTCAAGGACAAAATTGTGCCAATGCAGACTGTACCCTTGATGGGGATTTGGTATGTGACACACCCCCTGATAAAAGCACCAAATCTTCTCCTTGTGCAAGCCCCGACAATACATGTAATACCGATACCATCTCTGGTCCTTTTACCAAAGATATGCCGGATAATATTTCAAATTTCATGGATTATGGAAGTCCTTGTCCCACGGTTTTTACACAAGGTCAATCAAATAGGATGCATGCATTCCTTAATTTATTTAATGGTGGAAGTTTATTAAATAGTGATCGATGTAATTCACCTTGCAACGGCGCTATTATGGCAAAGTTTGATTGGTATTCAAATTCACATCCCGTTGTGGGAGACATGGTTAATTTTAACAATACCTCCACAGGTGCTACCAAATATGAGTGGTATGTAAATGGAGTGTTAGCTGCTACTACGAAGGCATTTAGTTATCAAGTAACTATTGCGGGTACCTATGTAATTAAACTACTCGCTTTTAATGCCGCCCGCACTTGTGTTTCTTCCTATACAGGCAATGTAATGGCTGATTGTGGAGTGGTAGCAAGGTTCTCGCCCGATAAAAGAATTGTGGCAACTGCTAGTGTTATTTACAAAGACCCAGTGCTCTTTCAAAATACTTCTTATGGCGCAACTAGTTATCAATGGTTTGTGTCAGATAAAACAGGCGCTAATTTTTCAAATGCGGGTGTATCTCAAGATCTTTTATATGATTTCCTGCAGCCAGGAACTTATAAAATAAAACTAATTGCTTCCAAAGGCGCTTGTGTATCAAATTCTGGCACTTATACCTTGACCGTACTCGATCCAAAACAAGATGCTTCTATTTCTATATTTGATGTAAAATGTTATAAAAACGATAGTATTCGAGTTGTTTTTGGAATTAGTAATAATGGATATGATACCATTCATGCTGGAGCAGTCGTTAGTTTTTATGATAAATTTCCTGGACTTCCCAATCCTCAAAAACTTAACAATAGCTTTGTATTACCAACAGATATTTTGGGTAAATGTTCTTCTTCCACTTTCACCCAAATTATTGGGGTGAGTAAACCTAAACAAGATTCGTTGACATTGGTATTTGATGAAAATAATTTGGTGGATGAATTGAACGAAGCCAATAATACCGCGTTTGTTCAAAAGTTTCAATTTAAAATAATTGCCACTCCTATTGACACCACGGTATATACCAATTCAACCCTTTCCTTACTGGTGCAAAAAAAATCTGTAGACCCATTGCTCACTATTTTATGGAGCCCAGTCACTGGCCTTTCTTGTACCACTTGTGTCAATCCAATACTAAGTGTTACAGATACCGTTTTAATGAAAGCGACAGCGAATAGTGGTTTTAATTGCACTGATTCAGCAATTGCTTATATTAAAGTTTTTCCAATAGACCTTAGTTTGGATAGTTCTGGTATAGATTGTTTTAAAAACGACAGTTTGCTGGTTACTGTAAAAGTTTGTTTAACCAATGGCTATACAAGGTTGAAGAAGAAAATTGAAATTGAATATTTTGATAATGATATAACGCTGGGAGCCGCCAATAAATTAGGGTCCATTTTTCTTGACCCAGCTACTGTATTTACCAAGGGTTGTGTAGTTGTCCCCGCTATCATAAAAATGACTCAAACGCCTAATTTGTCTGTTTTTATCAATCGGGCCCTCATTCAATTTGAACTCCAAACAGTCAATAATGCGTTACAAAAAAAATACATCCCTTTTAGATTAATAGCTCAGCCTGCTGATTATGATGCATTTCGTGGAGAGCCTTTTTCCGTCAATATTATTAACCAAGGAGACGCTTATAAAAATCTCCTTTGGACACCTAGTGAAGCATTGAGTTGTACCACCTGTATATCTCCTGTCATTACTACCAATATTAATAGAGACTATAAAATTGCAGGGTCTAATAAGTTCTTTTGTACCGACTCAACTTTTGTTCATATCAAAACGTATTATCGATCTCATCTGGCACTGCCCAATGTATTTACTCCTAATGGGGATGGGGTAAATGATTATTTTTATGTGATTGCTGGGAAAGAAGTAGTTTCTGTTAACCAGTTGCAAATTTTTAATCGTTGGGGAGAAAGGGTTTTTGATACTAAGAATTCCAAACCAAATGAATATTTGGGTGGATGGGATGGGTACTACAAAGGGAGAATTGCAGAAAATGGAACCTATGTTTACTATATTATCATCACCTTGCTTAATGGAACTACTGAAGAAGTAAAAGGCAATATAACTTTGTTTAGATAATGTATATGTTGAAGCATACCACAATACTCCTATTGCTGATTACCACCTGTAGTTGCGCGACCGCGCAAGATGCTAATTTTTCACAATTTTTTTCTTCGCCCTTAACACTCAATCCTGCTAATACGGGAAATTTTAATGGTTCCTTACGGCTTGCAGGAAATTTCAGAAATCAGTGGGCTACTTTTAATAACGCATTTTCTACGGCTACTTTTTCTGTTGACGCCCCCATTTTATTAACTAAAATGCCGCCATACAATCGGCTAAGTGTTGGATTAACTGCATTGACCGACCAAAGTGGCAACGGACTTTTAAAACAAAATTATTTAGCCGGTTCTTTTGCTTTTAAAAAAGGTTTTGATGCAGTTGCCAATCATTCATTAACGCTCGGTTTTCAAGCTGCCTATGGCAACGCTAATTTTAATAGCAGTTTGGCAAAATTCGAAGACCAACTTACCCCTGCAGGTTTTTTATTGACTACATCTGAGCCATTACAAATCTCCAATACGTATAAGAAAATAGTAGATGTAAATTCGGGACTTATTTATATTGCCGCTAATGAGAATGGTAGAAGCCTGTATATTGGCGCAGCAGTAAATCATTTATTAGAACCGGCAACTAGCACTTTGAATGCAGATTATTATATTAAGCGAAGGTATACTGTTCATGGCGGAGGGTATTTTCCGGTGGGAGCGAATACTACTTTACATACTAGTTTTCAATGCCAGCAGCAAGGGGATTATAGAGAAATAATTTTGGGAGGGGCTGCGAGTTATTATATTGCTGGAAAAGCCACTAGTTATTATGAATTGTATTTGGGTACTTGGCTAAGAAATAATGATGCAATCATTCCTTATATTGGTGTTGAGTACAATCTACTGCGTTTTGGATTTTCTTACGACATTAACTATTCATCCGATAAAACGGCAGGTGCTTATTATCGAACTGCGGAATTTTCAATCATTCAGTTGTTCAATAACAATAAAGCCAACTTAATTAAGTGCCCGAAATTTTAAGAGGCCTCCATATATTCAGCCATATTGCTCTTTTGCATTTGCGTGATTTTTTAAAATACTCATGTCAAAATCAGTTCAAAAGCTGGTTATGGTTACCAAAGGTCATATTAAGTCCATATCCTTGCTGTCGATGAAGAATCCTGTAGAATAGCATAAAATCGAGCTTACCTTTATATGGTGTAACAAGAAGGGAAAACCATTTCTGAGGGGGCTAGCTTTCTGTACAGACTACTTGAAGTAACATGAGAAATTTCATGTCAACTATTTTACTAATTACAATATAACTTACATTGAATAGTATGAAACGTCACTTACCACCATTTTATTCTACGTTAATAGAGATGACTCAAAACAAATCATGCATCATCGATAGAGTGGTTGCCAGGGTAAACTTTCGTAGATATTTTTTTTTAAACACTCCTTTTCGCCTCAGTTTGCCGTTAACAATGCTTTTCTTTTTGGGTGTTTTTTTTTCAATAGAAATATTGTCAGCACAGACCAAAATTAGCAAGCAGCCGAACATTGTGTTTCTGTTAATCGATGATCTTGGCTATGGCGAGTGTGGATTTAATGGCGGAAAAGAGATACTCACTCCCCAGATTGATCGACTTGCCAAAGAGGGTGCCATTTTGGAAAATCATTATGTTCAGCCTGTTTGTTCTCCTTCACGGGCCGCCCTACTTACGGGGCGTTATCCTACGCATACGGGTGTCTATACCATTGTTTCACCCGGTTCAGGTAAAGGATTACCACTGAATGAACGCACATTGGCCGATGCACTCCGCTCTGCTGGCTACCAAACAGCTATCACGGGAAAATGGCATCTAGGGGAGGCAAGTAAATTATTTCAGCCAAATGCCCGTGGATTTGATTATCAGTATGGTCATTTTTTGGGAAACATCGACTACTTTACCCATCGGCGCAACAGCCAGCCAGATTGGTACCGCAATGGCGAAGCAATAATTGAAGAAGGGTATAGTACCCACCTGATTGCTCGTGAGGCTTGTCGTACAATCGAAAGCAGCGACCACAGTAAACCACTCTTTCTTTACGTCCCTTTTAATGGGGTGCATTCTCCTTATCAGGTTCCCGAGCAATACTTACAACCTTATGCCCATATGAGCGGTGACCGCCAAAAAATTGCAGGGATGCTCGCAGCCATTGATGAAGCGGTCGGTCAAATTACGCAATCGCTTACCAAGGCAGGGATGATAGAAAACACCCTTATCATTGTATCTAGTGATAATGGCGCTCCTCCACCGGGCAACAATTTCCCGCTCCGCGACTTTAAGGCTACTATCTACGAGGGCGGTATTCGAGGGGTTGCCTTCGCAAACTGGCCGGGGCATATCAATGCAGGTCAGCTAATTAGTGAGCCTATGCATATGGTTGATTGGTATCCTACTCTTGTCAAGCTCGCAGGGGGAACTCTCGACCAGCCACTACCAATTGATGGGCTCGATGTTTGGCCAATGATTACCCAGTCGGCCCATTCACCGCATGACGCCATTCTCTCTGTGTCAACCCGTGGCCCTCGCTTGTCTGCCATTCGTATGGGTAACTGGAAGCTCATTGTACTAGAAAGTAGCAATGGACAAGCAACTGGAAAAATCGCGGCCATGTATGAACCCAGGGCACTCTTTAACCTTGCAGATGATCCCAGCGAAAAAATCAATTTGGCTTCAAAGTATCCTGAACGGGTAATCGCTATGCACCAACGGTTGGATGAGTTGCTCAAAGGTGCTGTCCCATTTGGTGCGGTTGATACTCCTGCTGAGAATTAGTCTTTCGTATTTTAAAATGATTGGCTATGCGCCGGAATTGTATAAAAGAGTACCAATGGGATTTAGAAGAAAGAAAAATGAGCAATTAACATCTAGTAGGTAGAAAAAAAAGCCCTTCCGTAGAAACGGAAGGACATTAACGATTGCTTGCTATATGAAAATCTTAATATATTGTTAAAATAAATCTATGATTTAAAAAATCGCCCCCTATATTTGTGGTCAACGAGCGATTGATTGTTTCATTTACCACAATAAAACCCGTCTTTCTTCTTCAAAAGTAAGGCGGGTTTCTTTATGTAAAACAATAACTTCTGCTTCTTTTAATGATGGGTAAAGTTTCTTTAAAATTAAAAACCCCTGCTCTATCTGGCTTTTACCCTGTTTTAGTAATGATGTCCATGGATTTTGAAGGCCTGTTTTATATTTTTTCATGGAACTCCAAGCTTTAAAAAATGAGCTACAACTTTCAATGAATAGGCTAAAGGTTTTGTACTTGATTTAGCGGCCTTTACTCTTCGAATTCTTCTTTGCTATCTTGAAGGTGGCCAGAAGGTAGAAAATAAATAAAATGCTATATGTTTACGTGGCAATTACAATTTGAGTGGTAGATAATAGTATGGTGTGTGAAATTTTTAGTCAAGGGATTTTACCGACTGGGTTTTTACTCATTTGTGATTTGTATTTAACTAATCTTTTAGTCCAGTTAATAATCATTTTTAAAATAAGTACAGCATGAAAAAATCTTTTTTAGCATTCGTTATTTTGTTTGTAACAACACTGTGTTTTGCTCAAAATACGAAAGCCCCGGCCTTTCCGCTAATTACCCATGACCCTTATTTTAGTATCTGGTCTACTACGGATTTGCTAACAGCCTCCACTACCAAGCACTGGACCGGCGCTAATCATTCTTTGATTGGAATGTTAAAAGTAGATGGGTTGGTTTACAGTTTTTTGGGCAAAGCTGAGCCGGTGTATAAAACTGTTGTTCCTGCATCAGATGAAATGGATTACCAGGCCGCCTATACAGAATCCAATCCTGGTGATGGCTGGATGAATCCTTCTTTTGATGATTCGAATTGGAAAAATGGGATGGCTCCATTTGGCAATGATAAAGTAGTTTCAAAAACAAAGTGGCTTACCAAAGATATTTGGGTTCGACGAAAAATTACCATCAACCAACTGGATTTAAATAATCTTTTTTTAAAGCTGCAGCACGACGATGATGTGGAAGTTTTTTTAAACGGAGAAATACTCTATTCTGCCAAAGGGAGTACTCGTAAATTTATTTTTATTCCAATTAAGGATGAAGTGAAAAATAAAATCAAGAAGAGTGAAAATATTATAGCCGTCCATGTAACTAATAAAAAAGGTGGATCATGGTTGGATGTGGGTATAGTAGCTGAGAAGATGGAAAATTCGCAACAAACTATTTTGACTGCTATTCAAAAAGAGGTTACTGTCAATGCTACGCAGACTGCTTATCAATTTACTTGTGGAAAAGTGGATTTGTCACTCACTTTCACCTCTCCTTTAATTCTTACTGACCTGGATTTGTTATCCAGGCCTGTATCATATATCAATACCAAAGTAATTTCAAATGATGGCGCTGCGCATGATGTAGAACTATATGTAGGGGCTTCATCAGATGTGGCAGTCAATACCCCCATTCAGCCTATCAAAGCAAGTCGATATATTACCAAGGGACTAGCAATATTAAAAGCAGGTTCTGTCGATCAGCCGATTTTGCAAAAAAAAGGGGATGACCTAAGGATCGATTGGGGCTATATGTATATTGCCGTTCCCACCAGCTCTGCTGTTCAGCAATCCATCAGTTCTGGGGATGATTTATCGAATGCGTTTGGTAAACCGGCCAAGGATATTTCAGAGGGGAAGCATCTGTTGCTTAGTACAAAAGTAAATATGGGAATTGTTGGAACCAAGGTAAAAGAACAATTGATATTAGTAGGGTATGATGATCTATATTCTGTTCAGTATTTTTCAAAAAATTTGCGTCCTTGGTGGCATCAGCAAGAAGCAGACAACATCGAACAACAATTGTATACTGCAGCAAAAGATTATAATTCAACCATTCAAAAATGCGAAAAAACCAATCTACTGATTCATGAGGATGCCCTAAAGGCTGGGGGAGTGGAATATGCAAAATTGTGTGAGTTAGCTTATAGGCAAAGTATTGCTGCTCATAAATTAGTAAAGGGCCCAGATGGGGAAATACTTTTTCTTTCTAAAGAAAATTTTAGCAATGGTTCTATCAACACAGTGGATGTAACCTATCCCTCTTCGCCTTTATTCCTTGCTTATAATCCTGAGTTGTTGAAAGGGATGTTGAATGGTATTTTTTATTATAGCGAAAGTGGCAAATGGGCAAAACCCTATTCCGCCCATGACCTGGGTACTTATCCCATTGCGAATGGTCAAACCTATGGTGAAGATATGCCGGTAGAAGAATGCGGAAATATGATTATCCTTACTGCAGCGATTGCTAAGGCCGAAGGAAATGCGGCATTTGCTAAAAAACATTGGGCTACCTTGTCTATTTGGGCAGATTATTTAAGCAAAGAAGGCTTCGACCCTGCTAATCAATTGTGCACGGATGATTTTGCTGGCCACCTTGCTAGAAACACCAATCTTTCCGTTAAAGCGATTGTAGCCTTGGGTGGCTATGCTCAGTTAGCTGCTCAATTAGGGGAGCATGCGATTGCTGAAAAATACGGACGACTAAGCAAAGAAATGGCCGCAAAGTGGATCCTACTGGCTGAAGATGGAGATCATTTTTCATTGACCTTTAATAATAAAGGTACCTGGAGTCAGAAATATAACCTGGTATGGGATAAGGTTTTGAATATGAATCTTTTTCCAAAAGAAGTGATGCATAAAGAAGTGAAATATTATCTTACTAAGCAAAATGAATTTGGTTTACCATTGGATAGCAGGGCTACTTATACCAAATCCGATTGGGTAATGTGGACGGCTACACTAGCTAATAATCAAAAAGATTTTGACGCCATTGTACATCCAATCTATCGCTTTGTTAGCGAAACTAATTCAAGGGTTCCATTAAGTGATTGGCATCAAACCAATAGTGGATTGATGGTTGGGTTTCAAGCAAGAAGTGTAGTGGGCGGTTTTTTCATAAAAGTATTGGAGCAAAAATTAAAGAATAAATAAATGGGTATTTCTTTGAGTTAGGGATATGCCTATGATTCAGCTGAAACAGGGGCAATTAAATTATTAACTTCTACAAAATAGATATATTTTTATTTAGGTAATCGTTGCAGTAGCTTCCAAAATCATTTCGATTGCAAATTTTTATATATATTTAACGATATGAATACTTTCAAAATACATCAGGAAGGGACCCCTTCCCTTTCTGCCGAACAAGTGCTGGATTTTCAACAAAAAGGAGCGATACATATCCCTGGAATAGTTCCCCGCGAGGAAATGGAATTTTTCAGACCTGCGATTAATGAGGCCGTTCAAAAATATAATACTGAAAAAAGAAAAATAGAGGAAAGAGATACCTATGGGAAGGCATTTTTACAAGTGATGAATTTGTGGGAACTAGACGAAGGTGTTCGCCAATTTTCTTTGCACAAAAAATTCGCCAGTTTTGCAGCTCAGTTATTAGGGGTTGACCGGGTGCGTATTTATCATGACCAGGCTTTGTACAAAGAATCTGGCGGGGGAGCAACTCCTTGGCACCAAGATCAATATTATTGGCCATTGGATACTCAAAAAACTGTTACTATGTGGATGCCATTGATTGATATTGATGTTTCGATGGGTATGCTCACATTCGCAGTGGGATCTCATAAAGATGGGCTTGTGAAAAATATTCCCATTTCAGATGAGTCACAAAATTTACTCGAAGCATATGTTACAGAAAAAGGCTATCCTATTTTTATGCCAGATTTCATGAATGCTGGGGATGCCACTTTTCATTATGGGTATACCCTGCACAAGGCTCCAGGAAATAGTTCTAGCCAAATGAGGGAAGTAATGACTGTAATTTATTATGCAGATGGCGCCGTAATTACTGTGCCCGAAAATGACGCCCAGGAGGCAGACAGGATACGTTGGTTTAATGGCTTGCCCCCTGGTGAACTCGCTGCATCCAATTTAAATCCTGTTGTGGAATAAAAAGATGAATGACCGCTTAGTTATTTTAATGTAGGTATCTATTGCAGGGACTAAAAAAGCAATCATTCTTGCCGACATTATTTTTTTTCATACTGTATAAACGACGAAATAAAATATTTTTAAAGGCGTTATTGTTGTAAAATAATTACATTGGAAAAATTAAATTAGAATTTAGTAATCTGTAAGCAATAGACTTCTTATTTTTCCAGTAAGGCATTTATAAATACTGCTAGTTTTTCATACCCTGCTGCATTGGGATGAAGTCCATCTGAAAAAAGAGATTCAATCATCTTGCCTGATTGATCCAGAAATAATTTTCCTGCGTCTGCATATTTTATTTTTTTATCGGAAGGTATTGTTGCAACCAGCTGATTCAATGCAGCAATTCGGCCTTCCATATTTCTTCTGGGCAATATGCCCAGTAACAATATTTTTGCTGTTGGTTGCTTTATGCTAATCGCCTCTGTTAGCACCCGTAGCCCTTCAATAATTTCACTATTGTTATTCTTTTCTAAATTATTGGTGCCGATCATTACTACAATCTGGGTGGGTGAAATATTGTCTAGCTCCCCATTATACACTCGCCATAAAACATTCTCTATTCTGTCCCATCCAAAACCTAGGTTAACCACGTTTTTTTTCTCAAAATATTTACCCCAAGAATCAAAGCCATTTTTAATAGGAGCATTGGGCAATCCTCCCCAGAAATGGGTGATAGAATTGCCTATGAAAACTAGTTTGGGGGAATGACTTTTATTATAGTCCAACACTTCACTGTGGCGGGTTTCCCAATCATAGGTACTAGCATCCCTGCGTTGAGTGAGGGGCTGGGTTGTAGCTATGCTACCAACAGGTTCATTAAAAATGGCTCTTATTTTTTTATCATAAGCATTTGCATAATTCATCATTCCAATGTCGTTTGGATGCACTCCATCTACCATGGATTCAATATCCTGGTTAATTTCTTCTTTAGAAAGTAAGTGGATGTTTTTCACTCCTGCAGTGGTCAAAGAGTCAACTACAATTTTTAAAACCTTGTTAGCATCGGAGTATTGCTTTTTGGATGCAGGGTTCATTTCTTCATCAGAATAGCCATCATGCTCGGTTAATAAAATAGGTATTCCTGGTTTTTTTGCTTTAAGTTGACCGATGGCAGCTACTAATTTTTTGTATAATTCTGTCGCACTAATACCAGGGGCTACCAAATTAGGCAAGCAGTCTAGTACATATAATTTTGCATCTATTTCGGTCATTAATGCTAGCAGTGGACTATCTAGTTTTCCACTTCCTGAAAATCCCAAATTAATTACTGGTAGCTCAAGCTTTCTTGACAAGATGGATGACCAGGCAAGTCCAGGCCTTGTAGCACAAGCACCTTGAGCAATAGAAGTGCCGTATACAACAATCGGTCGGTCAATACGAGGAGTCAAGGGCGTAAATAAACTTGGCTGAGGCACGGCTATTTCCATCCATTTGACTGAATTATACAAGGGTAAATACAAAGTGTATTCTCGGTTATTGACATGTTGATCTTTGGTAACAAGATTGGAAAATCGATACGTAATTGTATCGCCAAAGGAGAAACGACCTGCGGTCCAAAGCCATTTGCCATCTATGTTTTTAGAATACAAATCTATCCCGCTTACACCCGTTGCAGGCATATGAGGCATTTGTAAATCACCGCCAACAATATATCTGATAATAATTTCCTCTGCATTGGATCTGAATCTCAATTGCAAGCCGGCAGTATGAGTGGCTAATTTCCAAAGCCCTTCACTTACGGAATGCTCAGTCCTCGCAGGTAGCCGATCATAAAAACCTTTTACTTCAGTAGGCCACCCTTGGCCTTCTAGCACTTTCGTAGGATGGGTTGCAGGATTCCAGCGGTAATATTCTTTCAAAGTTTGTTGGGCACTAGTCGATAGAATAATGAAAACCGAAATAATGCTGCCGAGTGTTTTATGGATCATATAATTTGGTTTTCTAAATTGTAAAACAAATTCCTACCTGCCTTCTTTGAATTTCTCTACGGCTTCTTATTTTGTAAGTATTTTTTCAATAAGCGTTTGTAGTGATAGTGCCCAAACCTCGTACCCTTTCTCAATAAGATGGATGCCATCGCTGGAGCAGTAGTTTAGATTCAAATCCCCACTAGCTTGAATGAATTGGCTAGATAGGGGAAAGTAATTAACCTGCTTGTTATCATCTTCTTGTTGGATGAGAGATTGTACTTTATCATATTTCACCCGATACATGTCTTGCTTTTTTACTCCCGCAGGTAATGGCCCTATTAAGATAATTTTAGTGGCGGGCATATTTTTTTTCATCCATCCTATAATTTCGTGTATTCCTTGTGCTATTTCTTCTGGAGAGTCATCAGCAAAATTATTGACACCAATGGTAAGTACAGCAATTTTAATTTTTGTTGTAGCATAATTTCCATGCTGCAACCTCCAAAGTATATGTTGCGTGCGGTCGCCCGAAATACCAGCAGATACCCAGCTATATTTGTTGAAAATTGAGTCGAAAATTGCTTTTCCAGGCTTATAGGTTACAGAAGCTCTGTTACCGGCAATACCCTGTGTGATGGAGTTTCCAATAAAGACGATATCAGTTGAAGCATTACTTGCCAACAGCTCATTGATTTCATTATTTTGTGTCCACCAATCTGTACCTTCTTTCCAGCCGGCACCCGATCGGTATTCTGAACCAGGTGAAGCAATAGCTGCAAAGTTTGTTTTTTGGTGAGTAGCACCCAAAATAAAATCGACAATAGGTGTAGGGTTTGCCAAGCTATGCGGATGATGACCTACTCCCGGCTTGTGAATGACAT
>CANJDY010000025.1 GCA_947472635.1 Chitinophagaceae bacterium | reverse complement strand
GAATAAGAACTATGTTACCAATGCTGAAAAAACAGTGATAGGAAATACATCAGGCACAAATACAGGAGATCAAACAAGTATTACTGGCAATTCTGCTACCGTTACCACCAATGCGAATTTAACAGGAATGGTTACTTCAGTTGGAAATGCAGCTACGGTTGTAACCAACGCGAATTTAACCGGAGTAGTAACGAGTACAGGAAATGCCACCGCTATTGCAAACGGAGCAATTACCAACGCAATGTTAGCCAACGGAGCTGTTGCCAACTTATCCGGTACAAATACAGGAGATCAAACCATTACATTAACTGGAGATGTAACAGGATCGGGAAAAGGGTCATTTGCATCTACTATTGCAAATTCAGCAGTAAGTTATGCTAAGATGCAAAATGTTTCAGCAGGAAAATTACTGGGTAGTGTAAATGCAACGGTAGCTGCTCCTGGTGAAGTAACCATTGGTTCTGGTTTATCATTGAGTACTGGAGGAACATTAACTGCTTCCGGTACTGGAGGAACTGTAACCAGTGTAAATGCGGTAACCTTGGGCACTTCTGGAACAGATATTACATCATCAGTTGCCAGTGGTACAACAACTCCTACCATCACATTAAATATTCCAACCGCATCAACGAGTAATAGAGGTGCATTAAGTGCTGCAGACTTTACAACATTTAATGCAAAACAATCTGCATTAACATTTGGAACAGGCTTAACAAATTCGAGTAACACAGTAACTATAAATGCTTCACAAAATATTACAACCCTTTCCAACTTAACCAGTAATGGAATCGTTACAACAAGTGGAGGAACAGGGGCTTTAGCAATTACTTCAATCTTACCTCAGGCAAATGGTGGTACCGGAAGCAGCTCACAAAATTTTGTTGATCTAACAACTGCACAAATAATAGCAGGTGCAAAAACATTTACTGCTTCAGTTGCTGGTGACAATTCAACTAACCCTAAGATTAGTGGATTTTCTGTGAATTTTAATCCTCAAACGGGTACTACCTATTCCCTTGACGCGAGTGATAATGGAAAAATAATTACCCTCAATAATAGTAGTCCTATCACACTTTCATTACCAGTATTAACAGCTGGCTTTAATTGCATGATTATTCAAACTGGATTAGGAACAGTTACTTTAACTGGATTGTCAACTACAGTAACCAATAAAAATTTATTCACCAAAACAGCTGGAATTAATTCTGTTGTTACCATTATTTATCTTACCACCAATACTGCTATCACTATTGGCGATATGACTAACTAACATTTCGGAAATCTTGAAATCACTTTTTTACATATTATTTTTTATACTGCTTTCTTTTGAGGGATTTTCGCAAATTAATTTTGCTCCTTTAAGTGGTCGTAATGGAAACTTAGTACCAGTGTTAGCCACCACAGCAGCGAGTTCTATTACAAGTACTGCAGCAAGTAGCGGAGGTAATATTACTTCAGATGGAGGAGCAATTGTAAGCGCCAGGGGTATTGTGTGGAGTACAAGTCCCAATCCAGATATCGTTTCGCCGTTAGGTATAACAACCAACGGATCAGGTACTGGTACTTTTACGAGCAGTATAACAGGATTAATTACTGGAACTACCTATTATGTAAGGTCTTATGCCACCAACAGTGCTGGAACTGGCTATGGTAGTCAGGTAAGTTTTACTACTTTATCAGTACCCGTTTTAGACGCCACCACAATAGCCTCTTCTATTACAAGTACTTCAGCAAGTAGCGGAGGTAATGTTACTTCAGATGGAGGAGCAAGTGTAAATACCAGAGGCATTGTTTGGAGTACAAGTCCCAATCCAGATATCTCGTTAAGTACAAAAACAACCAACGGATCAGGTACTGGTACTTTTGCGAGTAGCATAACAGGATTAATTTCAGGTGTTACCTATTATGTAAGATCCTATGCAACAAACAGTATCGGCACTGGCTATGGTGCACAGGTAAGTTTTACTACGTTGTCCATTCCCATATTAGCCGCCACCACAGCGGCCACTTCTATTACCACGGTTTCAGCAATTAGCGGAGGTAATATTACCTACGATGGAGGATTAAATGTAACCTCCAGTGGGATCGTATGGAGTACATCTGCTAATCCAGATATCTCGTTAAGTACAAAAACAAACGACGGAGCAGGTAATGGTACTTTCTCTAGCAATATAATAGGATTGACGAGCGGTATTACCTATTATGTGCGGTCGTATGCAACTAACAGTCTTGGCACTGGCTACGGTGCCCAGATAAGTTTTACTACCTTGTCATTACCAGTGTTAGCTGCTACCACAACAGCCAGTTCCATCACAAGTAATTCGGCAATTAGCGGAGGTAATGTTACCTACGATGGAGGGGCAAATGTAACCACCAGGGGTGTTGTTTGGAGTACAACTGCCAATCCGGATATTTCTTTAATTACAAAAACAACCGACGGATCAGGTACTGGTACTTTTACGAGTAGTATGACAGGATTAACTTTCGGTACAACTTATTATATAAGGTCGTATGCAACCAATAGTGTTGGAACGGCATACGGGACGCAGGTTGCTGTGTTAGTGGTGCAACTTGGTAGTACCTACCAATGCGGAATTCTGTTTTATATTTTAGCTCCTTCAGACCCTGGATATAGTGCAAATCAGGTCAAGGGTTTATTAGCAGCACCATCAGATATGAGCACAGGCATTAGATGGGATGTATCTAATGCAGCTAACGTTTCGGTTCCTATCGTTTACACATTAGGAGCTGGATTAACCAATACCAATAATATCATTACATCGATGGTGAACCAAGGTTATGTAACAACTGATTATGCTGCGATAGTTGCTAGGAACTATGCAGGATGTGGTTACACAGATTGGTTTTTACCAAGTATAGATGAACTAAGCAAGCTTTATTTGAATAGAAATTTTGTTCCTGGTCTTGACTTGAACCATTCCTATTGGAGTTCTTCTAATGTCGATAAAGCATATGCTTGGTTTGTAGCTTTTTGGAGTAGTGGTGCTACAAGCACTAAATCCAAGGCAAATACATATAACGTTCGCGCTGTTCGCTATATATCCACTTCCCCTGATTTAACCACCTCGACCGCCACCTCTATTACAACTACTTCAGCAACTAGTGGAGGAGATATTATCACCGATGGAGGGTCAAGTGTAACCGCTAGAGGTATTGTGTGGAGTACAAGTAGCAATCCAGATGTATCATTAAGTACAAAAACATCCGACGGATCAGGCACAGGTGCGTTTACGAGTAGCATTACTGGATTAAATCCTGGCACTACTTATTATGTAAGATCCTATGCCACCAATAGTTTTGGAACAGGGTATGGTGTTCAAGTAAGTTTTAATACTGCCTCGGTTCCAGTGTTGTCAACCACGGCTGTCGCTTCTATTACAGCCACTTCAGCAACTAGCGGAGGTACTATTACATCAGATGGAGGCGCAGCCCTGACTGCCAAAGGTGTATGCTGGAGTATAACCGCTAATCCAACTATTGCGGATAGTAAAACATCGGATGGTACAGCATCTGGTACATTTACCAGTAGTATTACAGGCTTAACTATCGGTACTACTTATTTTGTAAGGTCGTATGCCACCAACAGTGTTGGAACGGGCTATGGTGACCAATTGAGTTTTACTGTAACATCATCACCTGAGTTAGGTGCCACCACTGCAGCTAACTCTATTACAGCTAATTCAGTAAAAAGTGGGGGTATTATTACCGCTGATCGGGGGTTGAGTGTAACTGTCAGAGGTATTGTGTGGAGTACAGCTATTAATCCAGATATTTCATTAATTACAAAAACAACCGACGGATCAGGTAACGGCACTTTTGCAAGCAGTATTACGGGATTAACTTCTGGCACTACCTACTATATAAGGTCATATGCCACCAATAGTTACGGAACAAGCTATGGTACACAAGTTAGTTTTACAACATTGTCAGTACCCGTGTTAGCAGCCACTACAGTAGCGACGTCTATTACCAATACCAAAGCAAGTAGCGGTGGCACTGTTACCTCAGATGGAGGAGCCGCACTGACTGCTGAAGGAGTATGCTGGAGTACAAATACCAATCCAACCATCGCTGATAATAAAACATCGGATGGCACATCAACTGGTATTTTTACGAGTAGTATTACGGGATTAACCTTCGGTACTACCTATTATATAAGGTCTTATGCCACCAATAGTTTAGGAACAAGCTATGGTGCCCAGGTAAGTTTTACCACTTCATCAGTACCTGAGTTGATAGGTACCACAGCGGCCAGCTCTATTACAACTACTTCAGCAGGTAGTGGAGGAAATATCACCTCCGATGTAGGATCAATTGTAACCTTGAGAGGTGTTGTGTGGAGTACAGCTATCAATCCAGATATTTCATTAAGTACAAAAACAACAGATGGATCGGGTACGGGCACTTTTATGAGTAATATTACAGGATTAACTACGGGCAGTACCTATTATGTAAGGTCTTATGCCACTAGTAGTTCAGGAACTGGGTATGGTACTCAAATAAGTTTTACCACTTTATCAGTCCCCGTGTTAGCGACTACTATAACAGCCACCTCAATCACAGGTACCTCGGCAAGTAGCGGTGGTAATATTACCTCCGGTGGAGGGTCAAGTGTAACCGCGAGGGGCATTGTATGGAGTACAAGTAGTAATCCAGATGTATCATTAAGTACAAAAACAACCGATGGATCAGGTATTGGTATTTTTGCAAGTAGTATAACAGGATTAACTACAGGGACTACCTATTATGTAAGGACCTATGCCACCAATGGTACTGGTACTGGATATGGTACTCAGGTAAGTTTTACTACGTTTGGTATACCTGTGTTGGATGCCACTACAGCAGTAACATCTATTACAACTACTTCGGCAAGCAGTGGAGGTAATGTGACCTCAAATGGAGGGTCAGCATTGACTGCTGAAGGTATATGCTGGAGTACAATCGCCAATCCAACCATTGCTGATAGTAAAACATCGAATAGCGCAACAATGGGCACTTTTGTGAGTAGTATTACAGGCTTAACTACTGGCACAACCTATTATGTTAGGTCTTATGCTACCAATAGCGCAGGAACTGGCTACGGTACCCAAGTAAGTTTTACTACTTTGGGAGTGCCTGCTTTGGCCGCTACTACTTCCGCAGCTTCTATTGCACCTACTTCAGCAAATAGTGGAGGTAACATTACCTCAGATGGTGGGTCAAGTGTAACCGCCAGAGGTATTGTTTGGAATACAAGTAGCACCCCAGATGTGTCATTAAGTACAAAAACAACCGATGGATCAGGTATAGGTACTTTTGCAAGTAGTATGACAGGGTTAACACCTGGAACTATCTATTATGTAAGGTCGTATGCCACCAATAGCACTGGAACTGGATATGGTGCTGAAATAAGTTTTACTACTTATTCTGTCCCTATATTATCAGCCACCGCAGTAGTCACCTCTATCACCACTACTTCAGCGACCAGTGGTGGTACTGTGACCGGAAATGGAGGATACACAATTACCTCTTATGGCATATGCTGGAGTACTGTATCTGATCCAACTATCGCCGATAGTAAAACAGCATTTGTCGGTTCAAGAACAGCAGGACAATCCTTTTCTGGGTTTGGTATTACAGGATTAACTGCCGGTACTACCTATTATGTAAGGTCGTTCGCTACCAATAGCTATGGAACTGGTTATGGTCCCCAGGTAAGTTTTGGAGTCCCTGTTTTAGATGTTACCACTGCAGCTACCTCTATCTTCACTACTTCAGCAAATAGTGGTGGCAATGTGATCTCAAATGGAGGAACAGCAATAACCTATAAAGGTATATGCTGGAGTACAGTTGCCAATCCAACCATCGCGGATAGCAAAACATCAATTAGTGGTGCAACTCTCGGGTCCTTTACGGGTAGTATGACAGGATTAACTCTCAGCACCACTTATTATGTAAGGTCCTATGCCACCAATCTTTTTGGAACCGCCTATGGTGCCCAAATAAGTTTTAGAACAATGGATTATGATATTGGACAAGCTGCACTTGGAGGCAAAATTGCCTATTGTTTGCAGCCAGGTGATGTTGGATTTGATTCCAATGTTACGCATGGTCTTGTAGCAACTATTGCTGATCTAGGTTCAGCTCAATGGGGGTGCGAGCTAACTTTAATCTCAGGAGCAGATGGTACCGCAATCGGTACAGGAAATCAAAATACGATTGATATAATGGCTGGTTGTGCTACCGCAGGAATCGCCGCTAGACTTTGTGGAGATTTAGTCCAAGGTGGATATTCTGATTGGTATTTACCAAGTAAAGATGAGTTATTAATATTGTATGTAAATAGTGCTGCTATTGGCGGGTTTGTGAATACCTATTATTGGAGTTCTTCGGAGGTTGACGCCTCTAATGTAGGGACATATTCTATTGGTACTTATTACAGCAAACCAAAGAACTCTTCTAGGCTTGTTCGCCCTATTAGATCTTTTTAGCTCCCTAGGGTGATGTGTACAAGCTAATTATAATGATCTTCGAGTGCATTTTTGTATTGCAAAAGCAGTAAAAATTAAAGGTTGTCAGGAAAGTATACATTCGCTAAATTTGAAAATTCATCTCCTCGCATAAATATGGAAATATCTATTTCTGAAAAACTATTTTTTCCAGTTGCTGCTAATAATTCATTTGCAGCATGCAGTGTGTTTTTGTGAAAATGATAAACTCTGTCATATTTATCGGTTACAACTAGCCCTTTCATTAGCATTTTATTTTGTGTGGCAACACCTGTAGGACACTCATTATTATTGCAGCGCAAAGCTTGAATACATCCCAACGAAAACATAAATCCTCTGGCGCTATTGCACATGTCGGCTCCCAATGCAACGGCTCTCAAAATAGAGTAACCCGAAATAATTTTTCCACTACAGATAATACGAATTTTATTCCTGATCCCTAATCCAACCAATGTTTTATTTACAAATATCAATGCCGGTTCAAATGGCATTCCTACCCCATCCGCAAATTCTGGAGGCGCAGCTCCTGTTCCTCCTTCAGCACCATCAACGGTAATAAAATCGGGAAAACAGTTTTGACTGATCATTTCTTGACACAACTTTTCAAATTCATTGGTTTCTCCAATACAAAGTTTACATCCAATCGGCTTGCCATTTGATAGGTGGCGTAATTGAGCAATAAAACCCACTAATCCTTTGTAATCAGTAAAAGCAGAATGGCTGGGAGGCGAAAGGATGGTGGTAAAAGGTTCTACCCCCCGGATTTTTGCAATTTCTATCGTATTTTTTTGTGCCGGAAGAACACCTCCATGACCTGGTTTTGCTCCTTGAGAAAGCTTAATTTCAATCATTTTTACGGCGGGTAAATTGGCTTTTTCAGAAAATTTATCCGCATCAAAATGACCTTCCTTATTTCGGCAACCAAAATAACCTGTACCAATTTGCCAAGTGATATCCCCGCCTTGTAAATGAAACTCGGTTAAGCCGCCTTCCCCTGTATTGTGGTAGAAATTTCCTTTTTGTGCCCCCAGATTTAATGATTTGATGGCATTTTCACTTAATGAACCAAAGCTCATTGCTGAAATATTTAATAAGGATGCCGAATAGGGTTGTTTACAATCAGCACCCCCTACTACAACCCTTGGAAGTTCTTTATTTACTTTTTTTGGAAACATCGAATGTTTAATTCCTTCATAATTGGATTGATTCAAATGCAATTGTGTTCCAAAAGGTGAGGTGGCATCAATGTTTTTTGCTCGCTGGTAAATTAACGATCGCTCATTTCTTGAAAACGGTTTTCCGTCTGTAGACCGCTCAATAAAATACTGTTGGATTTCAGGAGCAATCATTTCGAACATGTACCTGAAATAACCTATAACAGGAAAATTTCTTAAAATCGCATGTTTTTTTTGTTGGCTATTGTGGAATCCAACAGCTAATAAAACCAATAAGAGGATGGGGGCAATGGGGCCAATTATTTTATAAAAATAGAGTAGTGCTGCAATCACTATTAACAGTATCGCGAAAAGGAAAAATTTTTTTCTCATGGTTGTAGGATATTTGTTGATTGCCATCCGGGTTTAGTATAAAAACACCTCTTGGCTGCTTAAATCTATTGATTTTACAGCATTTGCAGAAATTATTTTAGCAAATAAGGGTAATCATTTAATGACTACTGGTCATTTAGCATCTTTTTTATCGGGTAAAAGTTTTTTTGGATATCTTATCTAAGCCTCCTTATTTTAGTAACAACTGAAGGTGCTTATCAATATTGCATTGTTACAGCATTAGGACTACAATTTTTTCTGTGGGTTGATGTTTATTCAACATTAGTACCCGAACTTTGAGCGAGCATACCTATTTTCTATGAAAAAAGCATTTCCCTTTTTACTGATTTTTTTTTGGGGCCATTTGTATGCCCAAAAAACAATCCAAATAAAACACGCCAACTACACTTCTATTTTTAGTACTTCCAAATTTTATCCCCTGATGGTAGATTGGTGGGAAACCAACGCTAGGATTTTATGTACTTCTTCTACCAGTAGAAAGGATCAATTTAAACCAGACCCATTGCTGCCTGATGAAACCAATTTAAAGGCCGATTACCTTCATTCAGGAACCGACCGTGGGCATATGTGTCCTGCAGCAAGTAACAAGTGCCAGGGTGAAATGGTGATGGCAGAATGTTTTTATTTTTCCAATATGGCTCCCCAATACCATGCATTAAATGCGGGCGACTGGGAGGCACTAGAGCGGCTTACCCGAAAAATTGCCATTCAGGATGATAGTATTCATGTATGGGCTGGGAGTGTAGGAGCCGCAAAAAAAATAGGGAAGGTTTCGGTACCATTGCAATGCTGGAAAGTGATACATATTTTGAAAACGAAATCGTACAAAGCGTATTTGTTTAATAATGATTTATCCCGTGCAGATGGTATTGAAAACAATGAGGTAACCGTTCACCAAATTGAACAATTGACCGGATTTAAATTTGCCCTGTAACTTCATTTACTGGCTTGTAATAGGTCGTACACATTCTTCAGGCCCTTGCTGCAACTCTGTAGGCTAAGTTGAAATACGAGTAGAAATGTCCCTTCTTGTCAGCATTGGTCAACTTCCACTCCTGCCCATTGAGTACACTAGGGTTTGAACAATTACTGATTGCTTCACCGAGCCCAATATAAGAATGGAGGCATTCAAGTCGAAATCCATAAGAGTCTCCTTTTTTTAAGTGCGGTCCGGCAAAGCTTACAGACTTCCACTTCCCACTATCAGCACAATCAAGTTGTATACTGGCAGATGCCAGGGCCTTCCCCCAGCTTTTTGAGGATTCATCAAAAGGGTGAACCGTCATTACCATTTCCCCGGGGTGGGTGACTAAACTGGTAAAAATCTCAATTGCCTCCAAATCTGCTTCGCAAGGTGCTATAAAGGTTTGACCAGTTTTGATATCGGTAGGGTCGGATCGTTGGTGACCAATCCAGCTGGTGGTATTGTGGGTATTCTGCTCTATTATAAATTTTTTGTGCGGGTGAATCGGTAGGGTGTTCATGGAGCGTATTTTTGATGAATAATCTTTGTATTAGCCCAGCTAGCAGGAGGAAGGATAATTCAGTAAAAGGATAAAAACGCAAAGTATTGTAGGAATTTTTCCTACAAATGGTTTTGTACCCTCGTTCAATCATTTTCACTTTCCTATAATAATGCTAACTACCAATTGTGGCAAATATTGTGCGCAAGCGTTTATTGCTTTTGTTAAATTGGTTTTTTGTATACCCCGACAGGGGCTTCCAGCCCTGTCGGCGGTTAATCAGTTGCTTCCCTTTTGTTTTGGGAAAGTATTCGTTAACCACCGTCAGGGTTTTTAACCCTTGACGGGGTTTTTTATCCACCCGTCATGGGCTTTCAGCCCTGTCGGGGGTTAATCAGGCCCTTCCCTTTTATTTTTGGGAAAGTATTCGTTAACCGCCGTCAGGGTTTTCAACCGCTGACGGGGTTTTTCATCCCCCCGACAGTGGCTTCCAGCCCTGTCGGCGGTTAATCAGTTGCTTCCCTTTTATTTTGGGAAAGTATTCGTTAACCACCGTCAGGGTTTTCAACCGCTGACGGGGTTTTTCATCCACCCCGACAGGGGCTTCCAGACCTGTCGGCGGTTAATCAGTTGCTTCCCTTTTGTTTTGGGAAAGTATTCGTTAACCACCGTCAGGGTTTTCAACCGCTGACGGGGATTTTCATCCCCCCGACAGGGGCTTCCAGCCCTGTCGGCGGTTAATCAGTTGCTTCCCTTTTGTTTTGGGAAAGTATTCGTTAACCACCGTCAGGGTTTTCAACTGCTGACGCGGTTTTTCATCCACCCCGACAGGGGCTTCCAGCCCTGTCGGCGGTTAATCAGGCCCTTCCCTTTTATTTTTGGGAAAGTATTCGTTAACCGCCGTCAGGGTTTTCAACCGCTGACGGGGTTTTGTGCGCAAGCGTTCATTTCTCTATTTAAATTGGCTGTTTTCTGATCTGAAAGTAACCTAGGGGATGTCGCTTGTGACAAATCAAAAAGGCTTGCTATAGCAATAAAGCTTACCTTTAACGTGGTATCACGATCATTTAAAATCAATTATTCAATTCCGGTATTAAAAAAAGGAATCAAAAAACTGCAATATGTATACTTATATCTGGAACAAATACCTGCCGGTAATTAGAATTTTATTGAAAAAGTCAGCAGCTGGAGATCAATTACTAAGTTTAAACCGCGAAGATTTTGAAAGAGCCGGTACAGGTAGAAAGGCGGGCTATAAATTCACCATCGAGTTTACAGAAGGTAAGGTGAGTAATGTGATCAGTGGTTCAGATTTAGCTAGCCATCTGGCAGCAGCGATGCTGGAAGATGGGGCTACCAAAGCAGTTTTGGCAACCGGTCATTTCCAGGTAATTTTAAATACAAAATTCCAGATCACCGTAAAAAATATCACTCCTCAGCCAATTGCTTCCCTGTCGGATGCAGCACCAGAGAGTGAGTAATTGAGTATTTAAGTTTTAATAATCTAATCAGCCATCAGTATTTTGAAGTTTAAAGATTTTGGTTTCGACAACCGACTATTGGAAGGAATTGAGGCATCTGGATACGACGAAGCAACTCCAGTTCAGGAACAGGTAATCCCATTGGTATTAGCAGGAAAAGATGTCATTGCATCTGCACAAACAGGTACTGGCAAGACGGCTGCTTTTTTGCTTCCCCTTATTAATAATATTATTTCATCTCCACTCAATCATCAAAGTATTACTGCTTTGGTAATAGTGCCTACCCGCGAACTGGCTATTCAAATAGCACAGCATATGGAAGGGCTTTCCTATTTTACATCTGTGAGTTCCATTGCAGTATATGGTGGGGGAGATGGCAATGCATTTGTTCAGGAAAAAAAGGCCTTGAGTGCAGGTGCAGATGTAGTTATCTGTACACCCGGTAAAATGCTGGCACATATCAATATGGGTTATGTGAAGTTTCAGGGACTTAAATATTTAATCCTGGATGAAGCAGATCGTATGCTGGATATGGGTTTTTATGATGACATCATGCGGATCATTCATGCATTACCGCAGAAAAGACAAAATTTGTTGTTCTCTGCTACTATGCCACATAAGATTAGGGAGCTGGCAAGAACCATTCTTCACAAGCCCGAAGAAGTGAGTATTTCTATCAGCAAGCCCAATGAAAAAATTACCCAGCTTGCTTACGTGGTATACGATACCCAAAAAATCCCTTTGGTAAAATACATTTTACATCAAAAAAACTTTTCTTCGGTACTGATATTTTGCAGCAGTAAGATCAGTGTGAAGCAGTTAACACGGGATCTGAAAAGAACCAATTTGCCAGTAGATGAAATTCATAGTGATTTAGAGCAGGATAAAAGAGAAGAGGTACTCATGCACTTTAAAAGTGGCAGAATTCAAATTTTGGTAGCTACCGATATCCTTAGCAGAGGTATTGATATCGATAATATAGGGATGGTATTAAATTATGATGTACCCCATGATGGAGAAGATTATGTACATCGGATTGGGCGAACCGCCAGGGCTGCTGCAGAGGGAACTGCCATCACCTTTATCAGTGAAAGGGAACAACGCAAATTTGCAGCGATTGAAAAATTATTGGGAAAGTCAGTGCCAAAACTGGCAGTGCCAGAGCAATTTGGCGAAGCCCCTGCTTATAATCCTGCTGCATCTCGTCCAAGTGGTGGCGGTCAAAGAAATGCCCCCCGACCTCAAAATTCTCAACGAAGGCCAGCTCGCTAAATAACGCTTTCCATCTTCCATCGACTAGGGAATATAAATGGGTGCATCTTTATATCGCCCTACTTCCTTCCAAAAATATTTTTTTAGCATCCGACTCTTTTGCCGATGGGCACCTTTTATATAGACTCGTTTTACCTACACATTAGGTACTTGCTTTTACCGAAGTAGAGAATATATTTGTAAAAACATTCTACCATCACTCAAGTCAATAACATATTAGCTAGTCCAATCGAATACTTAAAAGGGGTTGGCCCTTTGAAAGGAGCTTTGTTAAAAAAAGAGGCCAACATTTTTACTTTTAAAGACCTGCTTGAATATTACCCTTTTCGGCATATTGATAAAACCCGTGTTGACAAAATTGCAAATCTTATTCCTGCAACTGAATACGCCCAGGTTGCCGGGCGCCTAACCCGGTTTGAAATTATTGGCGAAAAAAGAGCAAAGCGGTTGGTAGCTTATTTGCAGGATGATACCGGAGAAATTGAACTCACTTGGTTTCAGGGTATCAACTGGGTTGAAAAAACACTTCATCAAGGGAATCTGTACTTGGTTTTTGGAAAGCTGAGCTTTTTTATGAACAAGGTACAGCTGGTACATCCTGAAATAGAAATATTTACACCTGAAAAAGCCGGTGGAAAAAAATTCCTTGAACCCATTTATCCTTCTACAGAAAAATTAAAGGCAAGAGGTCTTAGCGGCAGAGCGATGGGTAAGCTGACCTATGCCTTATTGCAACTGTTGTCCCCCAAGGACTTTCCCGAAAATCTTCCAGATTCGGTGGTTGTTCAATATCGTTTTATTTCAAGATGGGAAGCATTTTGCAATATTCATTTTCCTTCCTCCGATGAGCTGTACACCCATGCAGTAAGGCGGTTGAAGTTTGAAGAATTGTTTTTTGCTCAATTGCGATTGGGTATGATTAGAAGTACCCGCCATCGGTTTAGTAAAGGTTGGGTATTTGATACAGTGGGTAATCTTTTTACTACATTTTATAATCAATACCTCCCTTTTCAATTAACCAATGCTCAAAAAAAAGTGTTAAAGGAAATCAGGAAGGATACAGGTACTGGAAAACAAATGAACCGGCTGTTGCAAGGGGATGTAGGAAGTGGCAAAACCATTGTAGCCTTACTGAGTATGCTGATTGCGGCTGACAATGGGTTTCAAAGTGTATTAATGGCTCCCACCGAAATTTTGGCGCAGCAACATTTAATTAGTATTTCCGAATTGCTCAAGGAAATGCCGATATCGGTTAAATTGCTTACAGGATCTACGGTAGCAAAGCAACGAAAAGAAATTTTACAAGCCTGTGAGGAGGGAACCTTAAATCTATTGATAGGAACACATGCGGTGATAGAAGATAAAGTGGTATTTAAAAATCTGGGATTTGCGGTTATTGATGAGCAACATAAATTTGGGGTAGCGCAAAGAGCAAGGTTATGGAAAAAAAATTCCCTTCCGCCTCATATTCTGGTAATGACGGCAACGCCTATCCCAAGAACGCTTGCCCTTACTGCATATGGCGACCTTGATTACAGCGTAATTGATGAATTGCCACCCGGCCGAAAACCCATTGAAACTATTCACCAGTTTGAAAATAAGCGGCCCCAAGTGATGGACTTTATCAAAAAAGAAATTGTAAAGGGAAGGCAGGTATACATCGTTTACCCCTTAATTGAAGAATCTGCTACCTTAGATTATGAAAATCTGATGAAGGGATTTGAGGAGGTGAAATCTTTTTTCCCGGAACCCAAATACTGGATCAGTATGGTTCATGGAAGGCAGAAGGCCGACCAAAAGAAGACCAATATGCAAAGGTTTGTAACCGGTGATACACAAATTATGGTGAGTACTACTGTAATTGAAGTGGGGGTAAATGTACCCAATGCTTCTGTGATGGTAATCGAAAGTGCTGAAAAATTTGGCCTTTCGCAATTGCACCAGTTAAGGGGAAGGGTAGGAAGGGGGAGTGAAAAAAGTTTTTGCATATTATTAACAGGTAATAAAATATCTCAGGATGGCAGGGAAAGACTCAAGATTTTGTGTGCTACCAATGATGGTTTTAAGGTAGCAGAAAAAGACCTTGAAATACGTGGTCCAGGCGATATGGAGGGTACTCGGCAAAGTGGGCTACTGGACTTCAAAATAGCCAATATCATTCAAGATAGGGCAATGCTAGAAGTGGCCAAAAACATTGCTACCCAAATAGTTGAAGCTGATCCGGATCTAAACTTGGCAGTAAATTTGCAAGTAAAGAATTATCTCCAAATTCAAAACGGAAAAACAGTCTGGAGTAAAATCTCATAGTTAGTAAGGTACTATGAGTAAACTTTGCATTGTTTTATTGGTCATAGTTCAGTAAATTGTAAAAAACTATTATTGAAATTCTTCCTTCCATATTGCAGCCTAATTTGTAGCCTTTTATTTTCGGTGGCTATTGTATCACCCGTTATGGCGCAGCTGCAGTTTATTGAAAACAAAGGTCAGTGGGATAGTAAAGTTAATTTTAAAGCCGATGTTCAGTCAGGCTCCTTCTTTATGGAGGATAATGGATTTACGGTATTGCAACACAATACCAATGACCTGAGTGCAATGGCAGGGTTAGCGCATGGTCATTTATCTTCCGAATCT
>CANJDY010000024.1 GCA_947472635.1 Chitinophagaceae bacterium | reverse complement strand
GTATAAAGGGGTTTATTTCAATGAGAACCAACGATGTAGTTTGACCATCATTAAAATTAAGGATAAGGTTCAGATCTTATCTGAACATTGTACTCCCATTAAACCCCTGCATTTATTTCATTGATAAGGCCTGTTGTTGAGGCAATTGCATTGAAGGGCGACTTCCCTTTGCTAGCCAATCTCTTACCAGTTAACTTACTTTATGTTAGCTACCCCTTTTTGATTCATTTCCATATAATCAATCGTAAGGTTTGCCAATGCTTTTACGCCGATTACTAAGCTGCTTTCATCAATATAAAAATCGGGCGTATGGTGCGAAGGGACTGTTTTGGAATTGCTGCCCTTTGGCATGCCCCCCAAATCGAAAAATAATCCTGGTGCCTTTTGCTGGTAGAAAGAAAAATCTTCTGCTCCAGTATGAGGAGGTCTCAGTAGTACGTTCTCTTTTCCCGCAGTTTGCTGAATTGAAGGAAGCATTTTTTCAGTTAAAGTCGGGTCATTGAATGTAATGGGGTAATGAGAGCTATAAGGGATCAGTACTTCTGCGGTAGCTCCTGCACTTTCCGCAGTTTTGGTAGCAACCTGTATTACTCTTTCAATGAGCATTTTTTCATCTGCTGTGTTCAACGCCCGAATGGTCCCCAGCATTTCTACTTGCTCGGGGATGATATTGCTTCGGTTGCCCCCATTAATGGCTCCAATGGTTACGATACCTGCATTTTCGGTGATGTTTAGGTTGCGGCTGATGATAGATTGTAAATTATTAATAATCTGCGCTGAAGTAACGATTGGGTCAATTGACGACCATGGATAAGCACCGTGGGCGGATCGGCCTTTTACAATAATTTTCAGGTCATTGATGCTTGCATAAAAGCCACCCGGACGGTAATTAATTTTGCCTACTTCCGTTTGAGCATTAATGTGCAATCCAAATATTACATCCACCATCGGATTTTCCATTACCCCTTCTTTTACCATCATTTCTGCTCCACCTTCCTCACCAGCGGGCACCCCTTCTTCAGCTGGCTGGAATATAAACTTAACTGTTCCTCTTAAGTCTTTTTTCATAGCGGCTAAAATTTCTGCAACCCCCATCAGGATTGACATATGGCAATCATGACCACAGGCATGCATGACTCCTGTTTCCTTTCCATTGTAATTCACCTTCACTTTTGAGGCAAAGGGTACAGGTGTTCTTTCTGTTACAGGTAAACCATCCATATCTGCTCGTAAAGCTACGACAGGTCCCGGTTTTCCACCTTTCAAAATACCTACTACACCCGTATGGGCTACCCCTGTCTTCACTTCCATCCCCAACAATCGAAGGTGTTGTGCGATAATGGCTGACGTCCTTATTTCCTGGTTACCTAATTCAGGATGTTCATGAAAATCTCTTCTCCACCCAATCAACTTTTGATCTATTTTTTCTACTGCAAGGGTTACCTGGTTTCTAAGGGAACTATTTTGTGCGGTTGCACAATTGGTTAGAACCAATAGAAAGGCTACTATTACTATTTTCATATTGTAAGTTGCTTGGTTTTGTATTTAAATCTCCATTGAGTAGGGTAGCAGGAATCTGGTACTATTGAGATTCATTTTTGTCCTACTCGGGCATTATTTTTTCATTTCGGTTACCTAAAATATTGTTTCAAGTTAGGTTAAAAACCTATCCGAAAAACATCCTCCCCCATGGTAAATCATTTTTTGGGATTGTTTTTACTTTCCAGCTCTTAATTGCTTTCAGCTTAAAAATTGCATTTACCCTAATAAATATCGATGCTAACTACCCTGCTTTTTTCTAAAAAAAAACAATTCAGTAATATATAGTAAATATTTAATAATCGGGCTGGTTTTCCCGCTAGAAGTTCTGTACATTTACAAAAAATTACTAAAATGAAAATATTTGTAGCAGGTTTGCCCTACGATTTGGATGATGCAGAATTGGAAGAAATATTTGAAAAATTTGGTACCGTTGCTTCAGCAAAAGTGGCCATGGACAAGGAGACAGGGAAAAGTAAAGGATTTGCCTTTGTAGATATGCCCAACAGTATTGAAGCTAAAGACGCAATCGAAAGCATGAATGATATTTCACTTGGTAAAAAACCCCTTGTTGTGAAGGAAGCAGAAGACCGAAATGCAGGGGCGCGCCCGGGTATCAATAGAAGCCCAAATGGTGGGGGATACAATAAGCCTGGGTTTAACAATAACCGCAACAGTTATTAGTAGTTTTTGAATCCTTTTTTCTTTTGTAAGCCCTTCTTAGGGTTGTAAAATTGATAGATCAATCTAGCTAAAACTGCCCTATTCCTAATTTTTTAATGCCTATAGTTAATTTTCTCAATTGGTTATACGTTGAAATAGCCTTCTAATCATCTACAAACCTTTCTTGAATTCTCCTGTACCTATCCTTTTTTCAAAATACTCTTTGTAACGAATCGTTGATAATCTTCTATTTTTGCGTTGGTTCAATAAATACTCACTTGTAATTATTTGCTCAAATATGATTGACTTTTCAACTGTGGCTATAAAAAAGATGGCCATTCATTTTGTTGGTAACAAAACCAAAGAGGAAGGAATTTACCTTTCAAAAGGGGCAATCACTTTTTTTAAAGAGGAAATTGAGGAGAGCTTTCTACAGTATTTTATAGAGCCGTTTAGGAAAGTTGCTGAGTTTTACAATTTCTATCACCCCGCCGAAATTGAACTCAATGAAGTAAAGAGTTTTGCTAATTCAATATTTACTGAGGCCTGCAGTTTTGAAGAAGTCTCTGAAAAAATCGCTAAAACTTTATATGACAAATCCGACCACCCCAATATTAATGGAGGGGAATTGATGGTCGTTTGGTTTAGCGGTTGCACCTTCAATGGTGAAACAGTAGATGCCATTGGTATTTTCAAATCTGAGACAAAGGATACCTTTATTAAGCTTCAACAAATGGGGGGGGCATATGATTATCAGTTGGAGGAAGGTATTAATATTAAAGAAATGGATAAGGGTTGTATTATACTTAATACAAAGCAAGAGAAAGAGTTGATTGTAACAGTATTGGATAATACCAATAAGTCGAAAGAAGCAAAATATTGGATGGATGATTTTTTAAAGTTAATCAGCTGCCAAGATAGTTTTCATTTTACAAAAGATTACCTGGATGTAGCTAAGAAATTTGTTACTGAGGGGATGCCGGAAGTATTTGATCTTTCAAAGGCAGATAAAATTGATTACCTCAATAAGTCGATTAACTATTTTAAAAAAAATGACCATTTTGCTGAGGAGGATTTTTTACAAGATGTGTTTGAGCACAGTGAGGTGATTGAGAATTTCAACCGTTTTAAAGAAAAGTATTCCAATGATCACCACGTTGTTTTGGATAATAATTTTGATATTTCCAATCAGGCAGTCAAAAAGCAGGCAAGGGTATTCAAGAGCATCTTAAAATTGGATAGAAACTTTCATATTTATATTCATGGTAATAAGGAGTTGATTGAAAAAGGCACCGACGCTGATGGAAGAAAATATTATAAAATATATTACGAGCAGGAAGCCTAGTTCATTGCATCACTAGTTTTTCACAAGCTTTGTCCTTTATAGCTTTTATGGTCATTTATGATTCAATCTTCCTTTTGGAAGTTGTCCCTACCTATCGTGCTTCCCAGCCATTATGTTGTTCAATTCTTGTTGTAGAAATTATACGATAAATAGAAACCATGTCATTCTACATTCGGTGCTAAATTTTATGATGAATTTTGTTGTGTAAAGCAGGGGGGCTCCACCAGCTTTCAAAGTCCGATACCTGTATTGTATTTCTGTAACAACAAAAACAATATTTTATGAAATCCCTAACCCAATTATCCGACCAAGAGCTTGTAAACCTTTATTTAGGTGGCGATTCATCCGCTTTTTCTACACTCGTTCTTCGTTACAAAAGCAAATTGTACACTTCAATTTATTTACTCTTAAAAGATAAATACCTGGCAGAAGATATGTTTCAGGATGTTTTTATCCGAGTAATTGACAAGTTGAAAAATGGTTTGTATAAGGAAGAGGGTAAATTTTTACCTTGGATAATGCGCATAGCTCATAATATGTGCCTAGACCACTTTCGAAAAGTAAAACGCTCGCCCGTTATGAAAACGAGCGATGATTCGGATGTTTTTGAGCAAATCGATTTCTCAGAGCCCGGATCCGACAGCTCCATGATGGCTGCAGAGACTAATCATCAGGTAAGGGAAATGCTAGACATGCTTCCTGATGAACAACGCGAAATTATAATCATGCGCCACTATGCTGATCTAACTTTCAAGGAAATTGCAGCTTTAAAGAATATTAGTATCAACACTGCTCTTGGGCGTATGCGCTATGGATTAATCAATCTTCGAAAAACACTGGCTGAAAAACAAGTCGCTTTTTAAAACACTTGCGTAGGTAATTTTTTAATAAAATAAGTTTATAACAATAACAATAGATAATCTTTAAATTCGATCTGAAAGATTATCTATTGTTAGCATCCGGATGACTTTTTTTACTCTATTGGAGCAGTAGTTTTTTTTATTCCAGCCCTTTTATTCATTTCGTCAATCGAAACGGTAATTATTTTACCAATTGGCTGATTCCCCTTATAAACAATCGTTCTCAGTTGAACTGCATCTTTTGGAGGGGTAAGTGGAAGGGTGTATTTTGGATAAAACCTATCTGGGAATGAGTTGTCAAAACTATAATAAATAGTTAGTCCTTCAATTTCGGTAGAGAGGTTGATTAGTGGTTTGCCATTATTATTGGTGAAGGTAAAGATGGGGTCATACATACTTAGTGCATACTTTATTTCTCGTACATCATAGCGCTTAAATTGTTGTTCTACTCTTTGTACAAAATTGTTCCAATTCTTTTTTTCTTTTGGTGACCATACCGATTCTGCTATGGCAAATGCTCTTGGCCAGGTCATGTATTGCAGGTGCCGGGTGTTGGTAATTTGTTCTGTCCAAATATTACCCTGGCCACCCTTAATATACTTTGGATCTACACCTGGCGGAACCGGTTCAAACTGATAGGTTTTATTTAAACGAAGACTAGCATATATTTTCGGCTCTACTATTACATCTCCTTGCATATAGTCGAGATAGGTATAAGTGGTAGGACTCATTACTACCTCATGTTTTAATTTAGCAGCTTCAATTCCTCCTTTTTCTCCCCGCCAGCTCATGACTGCAGCATTTTCTGCAAGTCCACCTTCCAAAATTTCATCCCAGCCAATTAATTTTTTACCTTTTGAATTGATGATTTTTCCGACTCTTTTTTCAAAATACCCTTGTACTTCATGCATAGATTGTAAACCTTCCTTTTTCATTAAAGCCTTGATATCATTATTTTGTTCCCAAAAATTTTTCGCACATTCATCTCCCCCCACATGAATATAGTCAAAAGGGAATAGGGCTGCTACTTCTGTAAATACTTTATCCAGAAATGAATAGACTTTCTCATTTGCAGGGCATAAACTATTATCGACCAATGCAGTAAAGCTGCCATCACTATGCCAGTCCATAATTTTTTCACCTGATCTTACTCGATATTTTTCTGCTCCTGGAGTACCCGATAGCTCTGGATAGGCCACTATTGCAGCCAAACTATGTCCGGGCACATCTACTTCGGGTAGTATGTTTACAAAATGTTCCTTTGCATATTGAACTATTTCTTTAATATCCTCTTGTGTATAAAATCCACCGTAGTTAAGTGGTTCGTCGGGAAGTGGGGCCGAAAAAGTACCGAAATAACCTGTTTTGTCCACCCGTTTAGATCCTTTTTCAGTTAGGGCGGGTAAACTTTTTATTTCTATCCTCCAGCCTTCATCATCCGTCAAATGCCAATGTAATAAATTGAATTTATATCTTGCCATTTGATTGATGAAATCCTTTACTTCCTGCTTGGTGAAAAAATGCCTGGACACATCAAACATTAGTCCTCTCCATCCAAAACGTGGATAATCAGTAATCTCTACACAGGGTATCTGCCATAATTGGGAAGGGATTGTCTGGTTACTTTCAATGGAAGGGGGTAACAATTGGATGAGTGATTGAACACCATAAAATAATCCGGCAGCTTCATTCGCACGCAGGGTTATTGCACTGGAAGTGACCGATAAATGGTATCCTTCATTGCCTATCAATGGGTCTGCCTGTTTATTCAGTATTAATTTGATTGGGGCGGCAGAGGGTTGGGTACTTACTGATACAGTAAGTCCTGTGGGAATACTTAATCTTTGCTTTAAAAATTGCATGGTGGGTTGCAGCGTAGCCAAACTAGGTCCCTCTATTGAAATTTTTTCCTGCAATTTAAAGTAACCAGGATTCCGAATTGCTTTTACTGGCTCTGGTAGCAGGTTCAGGCGGTTATCAGATTGCTGACCTATTCCAATTGTTGCTAAAAAGTAGCTGCAAAGCACCAGTATATATTTTTTCATTCAAAGCTGTTTTAAAATTTGGAAATGAATCCTTCTTAACAAATCTACGTAATAATATTAAAATTGTGATTTGGCTTACTGAAAGACCCAATAGCAATTTGTTAATTTTTCTCAGCAGTTGAAAATTAAAATTCTAACATAAAATAAGAAGCATATTTGGGTAGGCAACTAACTGCTGTATAGGTTAAGCAAATACCATTATTAAAGCAGGGGGGCTCGCCGTGTGGCTATATTGTGGAGGGGCATATAAATAAAGCTATCCAAAAAGTCAGCTATTTTGCTAGCTTTGTGGATAGCTGAAAAAGATTGTTAAAAGAGAATTTAAAATTAGATAATAATAACGCTATTACTGCCTCCAAATACATTTGGCTGCTCACTATCTGCTGTTGGTTCATTGAGCCATTCGGTGGCATTTACCTTGTATTTAAACTCATGTTGAGAGCCTTTCAACAAGGAAACATCACAGGAAAAACTGCCGTCTTTTTTCTTACTCATTACAATTGAATTTTCCCAGTCGCTATTTAAACCTACAATTTCTATTGTTTCAGCATTTTCAAGAGCAAAGGTGAATTTTACCTTACAATAGTCTTTTGTTTTAAAATATGTTTTTTGTACCATCTGTATTTTTTTAGTAGTTAGTTTCAAGTTTTAATACCCATTGGTGATAAAGGTAACCCTACCTATTTTTTAACTTATCAAGAATATGCGTTGATCAATGTTCTATTGTATAATGTAAGTTAGTAGTTGGGCTAACATAATGAGTTATAACTCGAAAAAATATCCAAATTATAGGATGAAGTCCTTTTTCGTTTGATAATCATATTGCTTACAATTTCATTAAAAGCGGGTAAATTTGCAGTGTTCTTTTCAACTGATTTTTTTTGTACCCTTCTAAATACGTTTAGTGTTTCATTTACCTACCAATTTAGAGAAAGTTGAATTTAAGCAAAGGCTGCTGAAACAGTGTATTCAAATCATTGAACAAAGGATTGCTGCTGCTTTAACAGTAATTGAAAATGCTCAATTTGCAGCCAATTCTGAAGAAAAAAGTAGTGCGGGGGATAAATACGAAACTTCCAGGGCTATGAGTCATTTGGAAATAGATATGCATTCCCGTCAACTGTCATCTAATCGGTTAGAATTGGCTGCCTTGTTGAATGTTGATTGTAATAAAATCTATGATACTACAACAACTGGAAGCATTGTTTTTAGTAAAGGAGTTGTGTTTTTTATTGCTGCCGGTCTGGGTAAGCTGCATTTTGAAGGTATCGATTTGTATTTACTTTCACCAATAGCTCCATTAGCAAGCGTATTGTTCAATAAAAAGGTGGGGGATATTTTTACCTTTAATAAAACAGAATTATCCATTATTGATACATTCTAGCTATTTGTTGATTATTATTTCTAATGTACCATCGATTTACTATGAGTAGATCTGACTTTAATTGCTTTGTAAAACTTCTGGGTATTAATTGGGTTTCCAAAGGCAGCTATTTATTTTCTATAAATCTCCACTAAATTTAATCACTTAGTGGCTCAATGGTGATAAATAGTTTATTTTCACCATCTAAAATATAAATCAAAAAAGCATTATGAAAACTGCGGTTACCAAAAGTTGTGTACGCCTTATCACTTTATTTTTTTTCCTTTGTTGCACTAGTTGTAATAATGTCGGAAAAAGTGACGGTATTAAAAATAACAAAAGCAAAGATGGTCCAACTTCGGATCTGTCAAAATTATCTACCGAACCAATTGATACGGCTGATTACAATAAAAAAATGCATGCTTTGAGCAATTTGGATACTACTGGTCATTGGCCTGTTAAAACACCCTATCCTTTGCCGGGCGCATTATTGCCTTACAACCGCATTGTTGCATTTTATGGAAATTTATATTCTAAGAAAATGGGTATTTTGGGTGAGATACCCAAGGCGGAGATGTTAAAAAAGTTGTTACAAGAGGTAGCCAATTGGCAATCGGCTGATTCAGCAGTACATGTAATCCCTGCGCTTCATTATGTAGCAGTAACGGCCCAAGGTGCACCGGGGGCTGATAAAAAGTATCGCTTGAGAATGCCTTTTCACCAGATAGATACCATTATCAGTTGGGCAAAGCAAATCAACGCGTTAGCTTTTTTAGATATTCAGGTGGGGCATAGTTCTGTAAAGGATGAAGTAACACCTCTTGAAAAGTACCTTTCTTTGCCCAATGTTCATTTGGGAATCGATCCTGAATTCTCAATGAAAAATGGAGAAGTGCCTGGGTCGAAAATCGGAACATTTAATTCGGATGATATCAATGCGGCCATAGATTTTTTAGCCACTATTGTTCGTAAAAATCATCTTTCGCCCAAAGTACTGGTAGTACACCGCTTTACCCAGGGAATGGTTACTGGGTATGACAAAATAAAAACAATTCCCGAAGTACAGGTAGTAATGGATATGGATGGATTTGGCGAGAAATATCTAAAAAGGTCTACCTACCTCCGTTATATTTTCAGGGAACCTGTTCAGTTTACTGGCTTTAAACTTTTTTATAAGAATGACAATAAAATAAACACCAGCGGTATGTTTACTCCCCAGGAATTGCTTTTGTTTACGCCTAAACCTATTTATATACAATATCAATAATTCAATACTGATTAATATTTTTTATGAATAAATATTTTTTTTCATCCCTGATTGTACTTGCTTTACTTGCTGCCTGTTCTCCAGGGGCAGGTAATAAAAATAAAAAAAATACAGATAGCTCGCAACCTGAGGAGGCTTCAATGAACAAAAATTCAATGGCTAGCCTTGCTTCTATTCTTTCAAAAAGGGAAGTGCCTGTTTTGTGCTACCATCATATTCGCGAAGCCAAACCTGGTGATAGTGAAGATATGAAGAGCTATTCTGTAAGCCCTTCGGCTTTTTCCTCGCAGATGAAAGCCCTTTCTGATAGTGGGTTTACAGCTATTTTACCTGATCAGTTGTATCATTATTTATTGTATAATGGTGAATTACCATCTAAACCAGTGATGATTACATTTGATGATACAGATGCAGAACAGTATACAATCGGTGCATCAGAAATGGAAAAATTTGGCTTTAAGGGTGTTTTTTTTATTATGACCGTTTCTATTAATCGCCCTCGCTATATGACTAAGGAGCAGATCAAAAATCTATCCGATAGCGGTCATGTAATTGCAGCGCATACCTGGGATCATCATATGGTTACAAAATATGCCGGTACAGATTGGGATATCCAGCTTTCCAATCCAAAAAAACAGCTGGAACTAATAACTGGTAAACCAGTTAAATATTTCGCTTATCCCTTCGGGTTATGGAATAAAGCCGCAATTCCTGAAATAAAAAGCCGAGGGTACGATCTTGCATTCATTCTGTCTACTAAAAGAGATTCCACAGAGCCTCTCCATACCATCCGTAGAATGATTGTTCCAGGTACTTGGTCTACACATGGTATGTTGAATGCCATGCGCGCAACTTTTAATAAATAGAAACCTTCTTTTTAACTCAATCTTCCAATCTGTAGATTATAGTATATTTGTTGCAGTTCATTTTTTAATTGTTAAAACTGACATTTTTTGTTTAAATTTTTTGTATGATAAAATATTTAATTTTCTCTCTTGTTGCAGCAGTCATTTGCCTTTCTTTTGTTCAAAGCAAGGAAAATACCAAAGTTCATTCCGGCAATGCTATTGTTGGATATAGTACAGTCAGGCTTACCGATTCTGGAAAGGCAGCAATTGATTATAAAAACTTTTGCGGCAGTTGTCATGGCGAAAAAATGGATGCATTTGTAGATCGTACCTGGAAATATGGTAGTACAGGTGAAAATTTATTTAAAAGTATTAAACAGGGGTATGCAGATAAAGGGATGCCATCCTTTGATACCCTTATGTCCGACGAGCAAATTGTTGCGTTGTCCGATTATATCCTTGGGGGAATAAAAAGATTAAAACAGTATAGTTTTGGAGGGGTTCCTCCAACGAGTAATGTATTTGTTTCCGAAGAACAAGATGTAAAACTCGATACGATTGTGAAAGGTATTGGAAGTCCTTGGAGCTTAACTTTTTTACCTTCAGGCGAGCTACTGATGACAGAAAAGTCCGGAAAGCTATATCGGGTTAATAAGGATAAGTCAATGCAATTAATCAGTGGCACGCCCGAGGTCTTAGCCCAAGGGCAGGGTGGTTTGCTAGATGTGGTGTTGCATCCCGATTTTAAAAAAAATCAGCTGTTATACTTATCTTATTCGGCTTTCAAGAAGGAAGGTGCTGCCACCGTCAGCACTACCGCTATTATGCGTGCTAAATTGAGTGGGGATAAATTGGAAGATCAAAAAATTATTTTCGAGGCCCTTCCTTATGCAAAAACCCGCCATCATTATGGATCGCGCATGGTCTTTGGTAGGGATGGATTCCTTTATTTTTCGGTAGGGGAAAGGGGAAATGAAAAAGTGAATCCGCAATCACTCACCAATGATCTTGGTAAGATTCACCGCATTACTGAATCGGGTGGAATCCCTGCTGATAATCCATTTGTACATACTGATGGTGCAAAGCCTTCTATTTTCGCTTATGGTAATCGCAATCCGCAAGGGCTTTTGCTCAATCCTACCACTGGTGCCATTTGGGAGCATGAACATGGTCCTAGGGGAGGTGATGAAATTAATATTATAGGTGCCGGTAAAAATTATGGGTGGCCCGTCATTTGTTACGGAATTAACTACGACAACAAAATAATTAGTAACAAGACTGCGATGGAAGGGATGGAACAACCCTTTCTTTATTGGATACCCTCCATTGCACCAAGTGGAATGACTTTTGTAGAGAGCAATCGTTATAAGGGCTGGAAGGGCGACCTTATGGTAGGCTCTCTTAGATTTAAGTACCTCAATCGATGTAAAATAAAGAATGGAAAAGTGGTTGGAGAGGAATTGTTATTGAAAAATATTGGTCGACTAAGGGATGTAGTAATGGGGCCTGATGGTTATCTATATGTGTCGGTTGAAAATCCAGGATTTGTTTTCAAATTATTACCCGTGTCAAAATAGCCAATTGGATCAATTGATTGATTTCTTTTTTAATTAATCAGAGATTTTTAAATTTTGAAGAAAATAAAAAAGGGAGTTTAGGAAAAGGAAAGCTAGCAGACTTTGTTATTGAGATGTCATCTCTTTTAGGAGATGTCATCTTTAGTGAGAATCGTATTGTGAATTTGAATAACCTGCGGAATGACCATTTGTTGCTCATCATTGGTGATGACAAAATCGCATAAGCGCATTTTGATGGATTCATCCATTTGTTTGTCCATCCTGGCTTTTATTTCTTCTCGGCTTAGCTGGTCTCTTTTTATTACTCTTTGGATTCGCATAGGGATTGGCGTGAAAACGCCGATAACATAATCAAGTTCTTGCTGTGAACCACTTTCGAAAATAAGTGCCGCTTCTTTTACAGCATAGGGAGTTGTTTGTTGTTGCATCCATTTTTGTGCATCCGCTATCGTAGCAGGGTGGACAATAGAATTGAGCAATGCTAGCTTTTTATCATTTGTAAAAACTAATTCAGATAGATATTTCCTGTTCAATTTCCCCTCCACATAGCATTCTTTTCCAAAATGATGTTGTATTTCATCCTTTAATATTTCATCTTCATTCATCAGTCTTTTGGCTGCTTCGTCTGCATAATACACAGGCACACCTAACACTTCAAAAACTTTGGCTACCGTAGTTTTTCCGCTACCAATACCACCTGTTATGCCAACTTTTATAATCATTGATAAATGGTTAGAATAGGGGTGAGGAGTAATCTATTTGATAGGTTACCCAATTAGTTGATTGTTTTTAACAAAAAGCAACAACCTATTTTATTTTTATAATTGTTATAGTATCCAAGTTTCCTGCTTGATTTACCAATTCATTAAATCCAGCTGGTATAAAAAAAACGGTCGTTACGAAACGACCGTTTTTTATTATCCATTCAATACTGCCATCATCCTTCAAATGGAAAATCAGTCAATTTTATATATTTGCCCCCTGGCTTACCAAACGCAATTGTTCGTTAAGACTTAGTTTCCGTTACTGCTTTATTAAGTCCTGCAGACATTTCCATGCTAACGGTACTTTTTTCAATTTTCAAGTAACTACCCGGACTTACTTCTAAACTTAATGTTCCATCTTCATTTACTTTATTGATGGAACCATGTATACCTGCAATGGTTACTACTTTATCTCCTTTTTTAAGGTCGGTGATACAAGTTTTTTGTTGCTTTGCCTTTTTAGCCTGCGGGCGAATCATAAAAAGCCAGAATACCAAAATCATGGCACCCATAAAAATTAATGAAAAGCTGCTACTTCCACCTTGTGCAGAACCCTGTCCCATGGTTAATAAAATACCTTGTAAATACATGTTGTTGATTATTAATTATTAAAAAAAAATTATTTAGCTTCTTTGACTTCTCCAGTTAAAACCAATATAGGAAAATCTGGGTTGGTATTTGCTTTTACCGTAATATTTTTCTGATTGTGTCCTATTTTACCAGCACTATTGAAAACAACTTTTATAAATCCGGTATCTCCAGGTAAGATTGGTCTTTCAGGTTTCTCTGGGATGGTACATCCGCAGCTAGCAGCGGCGCTAATTACTACCAATGGTTTTTTGCCAGCATTCTTAAAACGGAAATTAAAAGAAACCTTTTCTCCTTCTTTTACGGTGCCAAAATTATGTAAACTGTCTATCAACTGAACCTGGGTAGTATCCTGCACAGCAATTTCCGCCTGCTTTACTGCATCGTTTACCACTTTGTCACTCCTGCGTACATTGCAAGCCATAAAAGAAGCAATTGTAAATATTCCCCAGCTGTATTTTTTCAAGTTGTTTATTTTTGTAAAGGTATTAAATAAGATCTTATATTATACAAACAGCTAGTATTTGGCTGGATACTATTGACAAAAAAAGAAATAACTTCTAATCACTTCAATTTTTAAATTAAACCCATTAGAGTATGCTATTCTTAAAATTCTTCTTATGGATTTTACCTTCAGCTGTCAATTCTTTATGAATATTATCGAGAATACCATTGATAAATTGTCCGCTCTGTGGAGTGCTGTAATCCTTGGCTAGATCAATATACTCATTGATGGTAACTTTGGTGGGGATTGTTTCAAAAAACAAAAATTCACTGATGCCCATTTGAATGATAATCAAATCCAGTGAAGCGATTCTTTCCGCATCCCAGTTTTTTAATTTAGGTTTTAATAATTCCATAGTTACTTCCTTTTTCTCAAGGGTAGTTTCCAGCAGACTTTTAGCAAAATCCCATTTTTCCTTGCTCACCATTTCATTCAAATCATAATTGGCATGCTTTTGTAAAAAATTTTGAATGAGTATATTCATCATTTCCGCATCATCATCCCAGTTAATGAAATGTTCCTCCACATGACCGATGAAGTTTTCGTTGGGAAGCATGAGGTTGGTAAATATGAATTCAAGTATATCTTTTTCACTTTTTTTATCCCTCCCCTGAACAGCAATATAATCCTGGTATTCCTCCGATTCAATTAATGCGATGTAAGTTTTTCGTAAAAGTTCATCATCTGCAAGTAGCTGTGGTTTAATTTCTTCTACGGCAGCCTTGTAACTGGGTAATTCCAGTATTTTCCAAATCAATTCATTGCCTACAATTTTGGTATTGATATTTAGGTCGCTTTGAGTCGGTAGGTGTTTGGAGGCCTTTTTGATGGCATCTTTCTCAGCATAGCGGGCCACTTCACTAATAAAGTAAACGAGGTATACAAAAAGTTGACGGGATTGGTCGATCTGTTTTTTTAATAAATTAACCGCTTGCCCGGGTTTTAGGTCATCGCTAATGCTATCTAAAACGTACAGACTTTGCATTACTTTAACCCGGATATTTCTTCTACTGATCATTTTAATAAGAACTATTGAGCTGCGAAGGTAAACATTTTACCCACCTTTTAAATTTTACCTGCCATGCTTTTTTGGGTTCATTCTTATCTAGAATGTGTTTTTATTGATTTTTTGCCCTTCCCCTCCCGGTTTTCAAGTTTTCAGTATAGGCCGACGGATCATTTATGACAGTACTGGTTAACCCATTTATTGCCCATATTCACTTTAGAGATTCCTTGTACTGACAAAATACCCTACTAATTACCCCTTGTAGCTGACTAATTTTCATTAAAATCACCTTAAAACCTTTTTTTTATGTATAAAATATGACAACTATTCTTTAATAAATAGTTGGTATGAAATTGGCTTACCTTTGCTGCCCGGCAAAATTGCAGGGTTTACTTATTCAACTAATCAAAAATCAATACAATTATGGCTAAGAAGCTAAGCATTACGCCCTTGCATGACAGGGTGATTGTAAAACCAGCAGCTGCAGAAGAAAAATCTGCCGGTGGAATCATTATTCCTGATACTGCAAAAGAAAAGCCACAACGTGGAACAGTAC
>CANJDY010000023.1 GCA_947472635.1 Chitinophagaceae bacterium | reverse complement strand
TACCCAATCACTAATGGGTTCCTTTTGCCAGCGCTTTCTTTGTTCATAACTGGTGTGGTTTATGGCAGTAGTATATTCTGTATAACTCAACTGTTGAAAAAGAATCAATTCGGAATCCCAAATTACATGGAGATTTTTTGAATCGTTGAACCACATTACTTTTATTTTATTTCCTCCCAGATTTTCTTCCATGCCTGCATGCAGGGGCTGATGAATATCTCCCACAAAATGAATGAGTAATTTTAAATAAATTACTTTCTTTTCTTTAGAGAGTTTTTTATTTTTTAATTCAGTTACCAAGAAATGGATCTTGGTATAGGTATCTGCAATAGTATCCTTATCTAAAAATGATTGAACTTCTCCTATAGTTAATCCAGACTTAAGATCCAAATAATGCCAATGGTAGAGATAGTCATAAGAGGGATCTGACTTAACAAAATCACCCCAATTACTCACCATGGCAATCGTTTCAGTTCCCAAAATTTTATTAATCTCTTTTTTGGCATTTACGGTAAGGTAGCTCTCTGCAATTTGGCCCACAATCCGATGCCCCTCCACTCCCCAGGCCAACGATACAAATGGCAGGTAACCAACCAGAAGGAGCAGTACTACTTTTATTAAGCGATATATTTTCATTAGAATGAAATTAGTGATTTCGATAACAAAAATAAGCCAATAATGCAAGCCTTTCAAAGTTGACTGAACTTTATTGGTAAAATTCATTAATTTATAATTGGCCAATGTACAAATAAGCCATCCGAAGGCATTCCATTCAATTTACCTCTAGCCTAATTGGAAGATTATATCCATTAACCTTAGGTTTATGATATATATTTTACAGAATTAGTTTTAATTACAGTGAATACCCATTAATTTAGCATTTCAAAATAAAAATTATGAAAAAAATATTTCTCCTATTTGCTATTGCTGCAAGCAATGTATGTTTTGCACAAACGTTGGTAACTCCTCAACCCAGCACTACTCAAACGATTAAACAAAATTTTGGATTATCTACTATCGAATTATCCTACTCAAGGCCTAATGCCAAAGGGCGTGTCATTTTCGGCGAATTGGTCCCTTTCGGAAAAGTATGGCGCACGGGTGCCAACCAGGCTACCACGCTAACATTTGGTGACGATGTTACCATTGGTGACAAAAAGATTGCTGCAGGTAAATATGGATTGCTTTCCATTCCCAACAAAGATAGCTGGACCCTAATCATCACCAAACAGCTAGATGTTACCTCACCAGCCGCCTATAAAGAAGAGAGCGATTTGGTAAGAGTAAATGTAAAACCGGTAACTGTTGCCAATAAAGTAGAAACATTTACCATGCAGTTGGCGAATGTAAAAACTAGTACCTGTGAAATAAATCTGCTTTGGGAAAACACTTCTGTTTCATTACCCATTTCAACAGAGGTAGATAGCAAAGTAATGGCCCAGATTAAAAATATAATGAGCAAAGACAACCTGCCCTATTTTAATGCAGCGATGTATTATATGGAAAGCGGTAAAGATCTAAACCAAGCCTTAACCTGGTTTAATAAGGCAACCGAGCAAAATTCGGGTGCTTATTGGATCCATCATCAAAGAGCGAATTGTTTGGCCAAATTAGGTAAAAAACAAGAAGCCATTGCTGCAGCAACCAAGTCGCTGGAACTAGCTACTGCCGCAAAAAACACCGACTATGTTAAATTAAATGAAGACTTACTAAAATCTCTTAACTAATTGTTTTCAACATACAAAATTGGCCGGCAAAATTGCATTGATGCATTTGCCGGCCAATTTGTTTTTTATTGCCCCATCGGAGCAAAGATGCTATAACTACTGGCCAACAATCCTCAATAGATTTGTTCATCAAAAGGTAAATCCGAGGTGGCTGTTTGCTTATTGACCAAAAAGCCATTTCGCCAGGCAACTACGGAAGCTACTAAGGTCAATAAAATTAAGAGCGACAATCCTTTGGAAAGATTGGTTTTCTCAGAGATTAGTCCAATAAGGGAGGGGCCTGTAAGGAATCCTATTAATCCTCCGGTAGTTACCATCGCAAAACCTTCTACTGTACTTACACCTGGGATATTGGCAGAGGCCCTAAATAATACTGGTACTATACAAGAGCATCCCAATCCAATTAAAACATACCCACCAATAGCCATAGCAACACCTAGTGACACCACTACAATCGAAAAACCGGTGGCGGCCAATATGCAACCCGCAATTACAATTTTTTTACTACCTATGCCAGCAATCAGGTGATCTCCATTAAGCCTTCCAAGTGTCATAGCAATACAGAAACCGGCATACCCCAAACTCACCAACTCTTTAGGAGAGTGCAATATTTCTTTGAGATAAATCGCGCTCCAATCAGCTACGCATCCCTCAGCCATAAAAGTTACCATGCAAATAAAGGAAATACCTAATATGGTTGGAGACGGAAATTTAATTCCAGACCTTGAATGAATGATGTCTCGATTATCTAACAAGAGGTTGCGGCTAAAAAAAATCACTGTGATAATCGAGGATGCTACCAACACTATTTGCCAGCCAGAAGGCAAGTGGAGAGAAAACAACAATACTGCCAAACCAGCACTAACGGCTCCGCCAAGACTATACATACCATGACAGGTACTCATCAAAAGACGATTGTATTTTTTTTCCATCAAATTAACAGAGGCATTGGTGGATACCCCATTCAAAAAACTCACTGCTCCGAAAAAAAATAAGCAGATCCAAAACATCAACCGATTAACGGAATTAATCTGAAGTGTCATAATAATACATACCAGTAAATAACCGGTCAACATCCATTTACCGACAGGTATTTTACTGAATACCCTTGTGGAAAGCAACATTCCGGTGATAGCACCCAGTGGCGACAACAATAAAGATAACCCAAGACTGCCATCTGTAAAGCCCAACCTTTCCTTAATACCAGGTATAGAAGCAACCCAGGTACCAAACAAAAGGCTCGAAGTAGAAAACAGAAAACCTACAGCCAGTGCAGGTTTAAATTTGATAAAAGAAGATATATTTTTAATCATTGGAGGACTCAAAATTACAACATCTCAAAATAGTAAATTCATCTTCTGTATTTACCATCAAAGGGCAGTTCGAATAAATTTGATTGCTTTTACGATATCCTCCTGTAAGATAACACCTGCCTCTTTACAACTCACCTCCTTGCGCAATGCCTGAACAATTGATTCCAATTGCGGCGAACTTTGCATCGGGCGGCCAAATTCCAATGCTTGCACGGCAGTTAACAATTCGATGGCTAATACCTTTTCTACTCTATCCATCACCTGTATACATTTGGTAGCTGCATTGACTCCTTTACTACCCTCACTCTCCTGGCTAATGCTGGAAGAAATAAGATCCGCAGATTCTGGCGTACCCAACTGATTGTTGTCGCTCACAAAACCTCCAGCAGTATATTTGGCAATCAATAGATAGGTCCGACTTTCTGAAATATTGGCCAGTTCACCCATTGAGAGGGAAAGAAAATTCAACACTAACGCCAAGGGATCTCCGTGAAAGTCACCCCCCTTAACTATCAAGTCCTCTTCCGGAAATATAGTTGTATTAGCAGTTACAGAATTAATTTCCTGAATAAAAACACTGAGTACATAGTCAAAATTGTCCTTAACAGCCCCGTGAACCTGAGGTATACATCGGAAAGAATTTGGATTCTGAATATGCTCTTTTTTCTGATGGGCAATTGCACTATCCTTTAAAAGCTCCCGTAATTTGGCAGCAGTTGCTTCTTGCCCTTTGTGAGCACGAATAGGATGTATTTTTTCAAGCAGCGGTGCAGCCATGCAATCAAAAGCATCCAAAGAAATGGCAGAAATAATATCAGCCCATTGCAATAATCGCTCAGCTTGAATTAAATTATGCAAACCATATGCGCTCATAATCTGCGAACCATTCCTTAATGCTTGCCCATCCATACTTTGCAACTGAATCGGTTGCCAACCTAATTTATTCAAAGCCTGAAGAGCCGGCATTTTAATACCCCTATGATAAACTTCGCCCAAACCGATTAGTGACCAACTTAATTGGCTTAGCAATGCAAAGTCGCTAGATTCACCAAGTGAACGCTGTGTAAAAATGACGGGCAATATCTCTTCGTTGTACATTTCTACCAACCGCTTAACAGTGTCTATCTGAACACCTGAATAGCCGTAACTAAAGGATTTAATTTTGAGCATAATCATCAACTTCACAATTTCCTTTGGCACTTCTTGATCCAATTCGCAGGCATGACTAAGGATGAGGTGCTGCTGTAATTCCTCCATCTGAGTATTACCATTTTTTTCATGAATGAAATTCCAGCAGGTTGTAATGCGTGAATGAGCATCGAAGGTGATAGAGACCAATTGGTCATATGCTAATAAATTTTTAATCTGCTCAAAACTAGTGGGACTTTTATCAATGGGTAAATAATTATAACTCATACCAATGGTGGATTATTTTTTTCAAATACTTGTTTAAAAGTAATCAAAAAATAAATAGCTCCATTTTTGGAGCAAGTGCATTTTGGAAAGCTATTTAATGGCGCTAAACGGTGAAGGCAAATTCATAAGTAACCGAATCCAATCTTTAGGGTGTATTTGAACTGGAAGTTACTGAGCAATAATACCCCAGCAAAAACAAGCAATACTGATTTCTAAATAACAAATACCAGTTTAAATCGATATGAAACGAAATGAACAGGATGAATTTATACGTTCCTTGCTCATTTTATTTTAAAAAATTAAACTTTCTAGCCTTTGAGTTGTCTATACCAATTATCAAAAACTCAGCAATATTAATTATCCTCAACAATTTATCAGTATGGAAACCAAACGACTCATCACCTACCTATTTTTATTTGGAAGCCTACTGAATGCTTCCTGTAAAAAAGAAACAATTGTAACCAATGCCGTTGTTTCTGAATTCGCAGCAAGCAGTAGTGCATTTGGCAACAATGGTAAATATCCAAAAAAATACACCTGCGATAGTTTGGGTATTTCACCACCGCTTAGTTGGACCAAAGCTCCTACCGGCACCACCAGTTATGCCATCACCATGCACCACATTCCTGCTCCGGGTGAAAAACATGTATATATTGTATTATACAATATTCCGGCCTCAGTAACCAGTATCCCCGAAGCAGTTTCCGGTATTGGATTATTTGGGATCAATACGGTCAATGGGAAAACTAGCTATACTCCACCTTGTTCGCAGGGACCCGGCGACAAACTATATACGCTAACTGTATATGCACTTTCATCCGCTCCACTATTTACTGTCCCCCAGGCACAGGTGACGATGGATCTTTTACTCAGTGCCATCAGTGCCAAAACACTGGACACTTCAGTGATAAATGTAACGTATGCCAGATAAAATCAGTCACCTTAAAATAAATTGTATGAAAATCAACCGCCTTATTCAACAACTATTCTTACTCGTTCTACTTACCTATTCCACCATTTCCAATGCTCACCCTGGTGGACATTATCAAGGTTCCAGGGCTGTTTTTAATAACTGGCAGTTGAAAAACGGCGAATTTATCAAAGGTAATTTTTCTATGGGTAAAGGTGACATTATTGTGTTAGAACAAGAAAATGGCAACTTATTAAGAGTAGCCATAGAAAACCTTTCAGAACAGGATCAACAATTGGCACGTTTTAAAATTAAAAAATATGCTCAGTTAAACCAAGTATATCCAAATAGCCAAAAAGCAGCCGTTCAGCAAAATACCGATTGGAACTACTTTAGTTTATTTATTCTGACGCTACTGAGTGCTGCCACTTTTTTAATAAGCAGAAAAGGATACCAACTTTTTAGTGAAGCTATATACAGGAGAAGAAAATGGTATTTATTTTCGAGCTATTTTTTATGGCTGACTTTGATGGGATTTGCTTGTAAAAAGGCTACTGATACTATTACCACTAATATTACATCGGTCATTCCAAAGACATCAACAGCCTTTATTGACTCAGCATTCACTCCCAATAAGCCCCTTATTACTACAAGGTGGGATGGTACCTATTTTTATGTCTCGTCTACTGGAATCCCAGCTCACAATATGATGATAGGCATTACCAGTTGGCAACAACAAGTACCAATACCTCAAAATTATACCGGCTCCAATAGCTGGTCTATTCCACTGCAACCCGTTTATGCAACGATTCCTTTAAGCACCAAATCCAATTTTATGAAAGGGGCTGTGGCCATTGCGGTAAATGGCATACCTATTTTCAATGCGTTGAACAACCGGGGTGAAGATTCTTACCTTATTGGAGAGCTGGATAATTGGGGAGGGCACTGTGGCAAGGGTGATGATTACCATTACCATGCAGCACCGCTTCATTTGTCAAGCACTTCGGGCCTTAAACCCATCGCTTTTGCATTGGATGGTTTTGCAGTATATGGCAGCAAAGAACCCGATGGGGCTTCGATGCTGGCATTAGACACCTGTCATGGTCATCTTGGCAATAATGGCGTTTATCATTACCATGGAACTTCGAATTACCCCTATGTAGTAGGTGCAATGAAAGGGAAAGTATCCACTGATCCACTAACGCCGGCACCGGAAAACCAAATTTTGCCCCAGGCATTTTCATCACCTCTTCGACCGTCAACGAGCCCTTTGAGTGGAGCTACAATCACAGCATACACTTCAACTGGCACTAATGCATTTAAAGTAACTTATCAGATAGGAAGCAGTTTTGGCTATGTAGATTATAGCTGGGATACAGGAAATAAATATACTTTTATTTTGAAAAATGTAGCTGGAGTAACCGTCACCAATACCTATCAAAGATGATTCATTCTCCATACGATTCAAGCAAATCAATTGATAATACAAATAAATTTTTAATAAAATGAGCCCCTAGGCAATTAAACAAGAATAAATATTCTCTTCAAATATTCAGAAATAGAACTATACTTGTTGAAATATTATTAAATGAAAGGTATCGATTGTCTCCATTTTTAATTTATTTTACTCCCTGATTAAACAAAGGCTATTTGTTGAAGTCAAAATAAAAACATTCAACTATGAAAAATTTATCTTTTTTTATCGCAATAGTAACGCTAACCCTGTCTTGCAAAAAAGAAAGCAGCAGCACTACTCCATCCAACTCAACCACTTCCACCACAATTCCGGCAGTATACAACAAGATATTTGGCGCCACCAGTATCACCTCTGATGGAACATATCTCACTGTTAAAACAAAAGGATTGCCGGCTCACAAGAGTTGTTACTGGCCCACTTCCAATGCCCTATTCCAGGCGTTCGCAACGGGTTCTGCCACCTTCAATGGCGAAACCTTTCAAAGAGCTCCTAATGATATTGTTGAACAGAATTTTTCCTTTAAAATTCCGCTTAATCCCGCTTTAAACAATGCACATTCAGCTACCCCAATGGGAGCTATCGGTTTTGCTTTGGACGGGGTACCTTTATTCAATCAGTATGCGGCAGGAGGTGTTGCGTTGGGAAATGAAAAGAAAGGCTTCGACCAATATTACGGCCACCCTCAAATGACAGGTTCCTACCATTACCATGTAGAACCTATTTATATCACCACCGTTAAATCTACCAAGTCATCTCTAATAGGATTCCTATTGGACGGTTTTCCTGTTTATGGACCTGAAGAAAATGGCGCTACCGTGCTCGCTGCATCTTTGGACAATTACCATGGCCATACGAGTATAACTGCTGATTACCCAAATGGTATTTACCATTACCATGTAACTTCAACAGACCCCTTTATTAATGGAGCCGGGTTTTATGGCACCCCTGGTACGGTAACACAATAATATGAGCAATTTTTTACTGGCTATACTTTTTTTCTTAGCTTTCCTTACGGGTTGCACTGAAAAGACCAATAGTCCTGTGATCCAAAAGAAAATAAAACCGGTTCCAAACAAATTCATTATAGCGTCAGATAGTGGTTTACATTTAAAACAGGACAATGTTTATTTGTTTAACCACAAATTTTCGGGTCATATTTATGCACTATATCCAAATGGAGACAGCTCATTATCAGGCACTTACCTAAATGGTAAGGAGGAGGGTATTTTTAAAAAATGGTATCCCAATGGTCAACTAATCGAAATACGGGTTTATATTGATGGAAATAAAGAAGGAATGCACCAAGGTTGGTGGGAAAACGGAATCCGGAAATTTGAATACCATTTCCAAAATGCCGAGCACCAGGGTGAACTAAAAGAATGGAGTAAAACTGGCCAACCATACCGTTTTTTTCACTACCAGATGGGCTATGAAGAGGGAAGTCAGAAAATGTGGTGGGAAAATGGCTCCATCAGAGCCAACTATGTTGTGAGAAATGGGAAAAAATATGGCTTAATTGGTCTTAAAATTTGTGCAAACCCTTATGATTCAATTGTTAAAAAATAATACCCTCGCTTTGCTGGTATTACTTACCGCCTGCAATAATAGATCAGCTACCCTTCCGCTGCCATTTATCAACCAGCCAGATTTTACACCTGAATGGATCAGTCCTTCTGATTCTAATTACTCAACCATCCACCAAATCCCCAATTTTTCATTTACCGACCAAGATAATCAACGGGTTACTGAAAAAACAGTGGAGGGTAAAATTTACGTAACCAATTTTATTTTCACCCGATGTGGAAGCATTTGTCCAAAAATGACAGCTAATATGGGCACCCTTCAACAAAAATTCAAAGATGACCAAGGGGTTTTATTCCTTTCACATTCCGTTACCCCAGAAATGGATAGCGTTGCGGCATTAAAAAAATATGCAAAGCAAAAAGGTATCATTAGTGGTAAATGGTATTTGCTTACTGGCAACAAAGATGAAATATATCGACTTGCCAAACAGCAATATTTTGCTGGAGATACCATCGGCTATTATCAAACGGGGAATGAATTTCTACACACCGAAAATTTTATATTGATAGATAAACACAGAAGAATAAGAGGTGTGTATAATGGAACCCTGCCGATAGAAATGGACAGATTAATTGACGATATTTTTACCTTGAAACAAGAAGAGGAGTAAATTTTGAATTAATAGGCTTTTAATTAATAATTAATTAAATAATATAAATTACTAATTATCAATATTTTAACATTAATTAAATTTTAAAATATACACTATATTCAGCATTGGAAAGACCTCAATAAGTTAAAGCCATGCACTATAACCTATATCAAACGAATAAAATGCAATCTATCGATATTTTTATGTAAATAGATGTACATAAAATTTTGAATATCAGCTATTTAAATCATATAATCCTCTAATTACTACACTTGCAGCAATACATCCAAAAATGGCTGGCATATAGGACACTGTACCAATCAATGATTTTTTCGGGAATGCTTTTTCAGTGACGATTACCCTTTCTTTATCAATTTTTTCGGGAGAAAATACCACTTGTACGCCTGTATGAATTCCCATTTCATGTAAATATTTTCGGACATATCTAGCCAATTTACATTGATAACTTTTGGAAATATCCGCCACCTGGATTTGGGATGGGTCCATTTTGCCCCCTGCACCAAGGGAGCTTACAACTGGAACACCATAATCGATGCAAGTTTTAATAAACCACACTTTGGGGGTAAGCGTGTCGATGCAATCCACCGCATAGTCAAAGCCGCCATTTTGTATAATCTCCACGGTTCTTTGCTCCTGTACAAACTCATTCAGTACCGTTAACTCAATTGCCGGGTTAATATCCCGGATTCGCTCAGCCATTACTTCTGCCTTTGACTGTTGGGCTGTACTATGCAATGCTGCAATCTGCCTGTTGCAATTACTGAGGTCTACCACATCCCCATCTGCAATGGTCATTTTTCCTACCCCCGACCTAGCAATCATCTCTGCGCAAATCCCCCCTACTCCACCTAGGCCAATAACTAGCACATTTTTATTGATTAGTTGATAGGTCTTTTTATCTCCCAGCATCAGTTGGGTTCTGCTCATCCAATATGGTATCATAGTGAAAATTTGAAACGCTAATAGTATGAAAATCATTGTCCAAATCAATGGTTTGGACTTCCATTTGTATCATCTGGAAATCAAACCATAAAGAGGACTTGTAACAATAACCAATAAATTAAAACCAAGATCTTCGAAATTGTCTTTAAATTGAGAAGCAAAAGTCAACTTATGGCCCGTCATTTCAAAATAATTATTGTCAGCTTCTTTCTGGTAGCAGTATGCCAGGAGCTAAAGGCCCAGCGGATAAAAATGCTTACGGCAGGTCCCCAGACCAACCTGCGGGGATTAAGTGTAGTCAATGATAGGATTATATGGGTAAGTGGAAGTAATGGTATGGTTGGCAAATCACTTGACAGTGGTAAAACATTTGTTTGGATGGTTGTAAAAGGTTTTGAAAAAACAGATTTTCGTGATATTGAGGCAATGAATGATTCTACAGCTGTGATTATGGGAATTTCAGTTCCATCTTACATTCTTAGGACTTCTGATGGTGGAGCCAATTGGAAAGTAGTGTACGAAAATAAAACAACCGGTATGTTTTTGGATGCAATGGAATTCTGGAATGATCAAAGGGGAATCGTTCTTGGGGACCCGATAGAAGGCAAGTTTTTTATAGCCCATACTTTTGACGGAGGCCTTCATTGGATAAATGCACCCGCAAAAAATCAACCATCAGCCGATAGTGGGGAAGCATGTTTTGCCAGTAGTGGAACCAATATTAGAAAATTCAACCAACAGGAGGCAATATTTGTCAGTGGTGGAGCAAGTAGCCACCTATTTTTCAGGGACAAAAAGATACTATTACCTATTGTTCAGGGGAAAGAAAGCACCGGCGCCAATTCAATAGCAATAAAAAATAACCGAAAAATGATTGTAGTGGGAGGTGATTTTACAAGCAAGGATGACAGTAATAATAATTGCTTTATCACCAACAATAAGGGGGAAAATTGGTTTAGCCCCCTAACCCCTCCCCATGGGTTCCGAAGCTGTATTGAATGGCTGAGCAAAAAAAACTGGGTTACTTGCGGACTAAATGGGGTTGACCTTAGTAAGGATGATGGAAACAATTGGGAATGGATAAGCAAAGAAAGTTTTCATGTGTGCCGGAGAGCTAAAGAAGGGAAAACTATTTTCTTTGCAGGAGCAGGAGGTAGAATTGCAACATTAAGGGATAATTAATTATTTCAAATGCCATTTTTTCGCAATGAACTAACAAGTTAATTCCAGTTTTGCTATTTTTAAATGTATTATAGGGCTATCCTCTAAATCATTTACAATACCCTATTAATCTACTTTTTATATGTTGGCACGATTTTGGAAAATAACTATAACTTTGATACATTCATTTGTAAAGTACTATCCGATTCTTGATTCTTTACATTTAAAAATAATAATCATTTTATAAAAACCACCTTATGGCATTTGAAAATTTCCCTTCAGCTGAGAATAGACCCACGCAAGCTCCCCAGCCAAAAAAAACAGACTGGCGTAATCTTATTACCATTGGCCTTGTCATAGCTTTACTGGGCACCTGGGGTTATATTATTTGGGACAAAGGACAAACAAAGGAAACTTTATTACAAAAAGATACCCAATACGCTGCAGTAGTTACTGAAAAAGATACTTTGCAAAGTTTACTCGATGATGCTACCATGCGCTATGATCTTTTAAAAACTACCAATGCAAAAAAAGATAGCACTATCTCAACGAAGGACATAGAAATTGCACAAAAGAAAGCACGCATTCAAAGTTTACTTTCCAATGCAAATGCTACCAAGGCTGAACTAATGGAGGCCAAACAATTGATTGCATCCCTAAACACTGATATCCAAGGCTACAAAGAACAGGTTGAAATCCTAAAGGGCCAAAATATCCAGTTAACCCAAGAAAAAGAAGCGGTAACACAAGAAAAAGTGGTGGTGGAAAAAAACCTTGAATCAGCCAAAACTTCTATCAAGGAAAAAGAAGATTTGATTAATGTTGGATCTACCCTTCATGCAGCCAACTTTAATATTATGGGTGTAAATGAAAGGAAGAACGGAAAAGAAAAGGAAACCACAACGGCAAAAAGAGTCGACAAACTTAGAATCACTTTTGATCTAGATGAAAACCGAATTACTACTTCTGGATCTAAAGAACTTTACGTATCTATCTCTGGACCAGATGGAAGTCCGATAGCGGTAGAAGCACTTGGCTCAGGAAAATTTACCACCCGCGATGGGGTTGATAAATTTTTTACACATAAAATAGAAATCAACTACACTCAGGGGCAACGACAAACTGTAAGTTTTGACTGGAAGCAGAATACCAATTTTGCTACCGGCAATTACAAAATAGAAGTGTTTCAAAATGGATTTAAGATTGGGGAAGGGATTTGCACATTTAAGAAAGGGGGATTGTTTAGCTAAATTACTGACCCTATTTACAAAAAAGCGTTCTGGATAACCTGAACGCTTTTTTTGTACCTGGCATTTTTTAAAATTTTGATACAAAGTACAAAGCAGTCTGTTTTTTATATAAAAAAACCTTCTCATGGGAAGGTTTTAAAAAATATATTAATTTAACTATGCTTACGACTCAGTAGTTAAACTAGCGTGGAAGTATTCTTTATTCATACGGGCAATATTTGCTACAGATATTCCTTTGGGACACTCCGCTTCACAAGCATATGTATTGGTACAGTTACCAAAATTCTCCTTATCCATTTGTGCCACCATATTCAATACCCTTGACTCGCGCTCAGGCGCTCCCTGAGGCAACAAAGCTAATTGAGAAACCTTTGCACTCACAAACAACATAGCACTACTATTGACACAGGTAGCCACACATGCGCCACAACCGATACAAGAAGCAGCCATAAATGCATCGTCTGCATCTTTTTTATCAATCGGTAAACAGTTAGCATCCACTGCATTACCCGTATTTACTGAGATAAAACCGCCGGCTTGAATGACTCTATCAAAAGCACTTCTGTCCACCATCAGATCCTTTACCACAGGAAAAGCTTTACTACGCCATGGCTCTACTACAATGGTATCGCCATCCTTAAATGCACGCATATGAAGTTGACAAGTGGTGTTATTGGTCCAGGGGCCATGCGCCCTGCCATTAATGTGCATACTACACATTCCACAGATACCTTCGCGGCAATCATGGTCAAATGCGATTGGTTCATCACCCGCTACTATCAGCTGCTCATTTAACACATCAAACATCTCCAGAAAAGACATTTCAGAGGATATGTCTTTTACCTGATAGGTTTCCAAAGTACCTGCTGCCTGGTTATTTTTTTGACGCCAAACTTTTAACGTCAGATTCATATTGTAATGTTCCATTATCGAATGGTTAAGTTGTTGAATAGTTAGGTAATCCTTATTTGTAACTCCGTTGGCTTGGCTTTACAATTTCAAAATTGAGTTCTTCCTTGTTTAATTTCCAATCGCTTTCCCCCATGTATTCCCATGCTGATACGAAACTGAAATTTTCATCATCGCGTTTGGCTTCCCCATCTTCGGTCTGAGACTCTTCCCTAAAATGTCCACCACAACTTTCATTACGCTCCAGGGCATCTTTACACATCAACTCACCGAGTTCAATAAAATCAGCTACCCTACCTGCCTTATCCAACTCAGGATTCATGCTATTGATTTCACCTGGAATCCTAACATCGGACCAGAATTCTTTTTTCAAGGCTTGGATATCGGCAATGGCTTCGGTGAGTCCCTTTTCATTTCGTGCCATACCACATTTATCCCACATAATCAACCCAAGGCGCTTATGGAAGCTTTCTACCGTTTGCTTTCCTTTAATATTCATTAAAGTATTGATACGATCACTCACTGCCTTCTGTGTTTCAGCAAAAGCTGGATGATCAGTAGAAATACTGGCAGTACGAATTTCATCAGCCAGGTAATTCCCCAAGGTATAGGGTATTACAAAATAGCCATCTGCCAATCCCTGCATCAGTGCAGAAGCACCGAGGCGATTGGCCCCATGGTCGCTGAAATTAGCTTCTCCTAATGCATATAATCCTTTAACAGTTGTTTGTAATTCATAATCCACCCATAAACCACCCATCACATAATGCACTGCAGGGTATATTCGCATAGGCATATCGTATGGATTTTCGCCCGTTATCTTTTCATACATGGCAAATAGATTACCATATTTTTCTTTTACCACATCCTTGCCAAGTTGAATTAAAGAAGCTTCACTGGCAGTATGATCCCCCATTTTACCGGCTTCAATTTTGCCATACCGAACGATTGCATCCGCAAAATCTAGGTATACCGCTAATTTAGTGGTTCCTACTCCATACCCCTCATCACAACGCTCTTTAGCGGCCCTTGATGCAACATCACGGGGTACTAGGTTTCCAAAAGCAGGATACCTTCTTTCGAGGTAATAATCCCTTTCTTCTTCTGGTATATCAACTGCCTTTCGGTTATCTTCTTTTTTCTTGGGCACCCAAATACGGCCATCATTACGCAAACTTTCACTCATCAAGGTGAGTTTACTTTGATAATCGCCAGATACTGGGATACAAGTAGGATGAATTTGGGTAAAACAAGGATTGCCAAAAAAAGCACCTTTTTTATGTGCTTTCCATGCAGCAGTTACGTTGCTTCCCATTGCATTGGTACTTAAATAAAATACATTGCCATATCCACCAGTACATAACAGTACCGCATGTCCGAAGTGTTTTTCCAGTTCTCCAGTCACCAAATTACGGGCAATGATTCCTCTAGCTTTATCTTCAATCATCACCACATCGAGCATTTCGTGACGAGCATACATGGTTACATTTCCCAAGGCGATTTGCCTTTCCAATGCACTGTAAGCTCCCAATAATAATTGTTGGCCTGTTTGGCCTGCTGCATAAAAGGTACGCTGCACCTGCGTTCCGCCAAAACTACGATTGCTCAACAAACCGCCATATTCCCTGGCAAAAGGAACTCCTTGAGCCACACAATGATCAATGATTGAAGTGCTTACCTCTGCCAACCGATGCACATTGGCTTCTCTAGCCCTGTAATCGCCCCCTTTTACTGTATCATAAAAAAGACGAAAAACAGAATCTCCATCATTTTGATAATTCTT
>CANJDY010000022.1 GCA_947472635.1 Chitinophagaceae bacterium | reverse complement strand
GGTGCTACTGAATCATTCGAAATTAATGGGTATAAAAAAAATAACCTACTCAATGGATTTGATGACATCGATTATTTACAAGCCATGAAATCCGAAATTGGAGCATTCGCTGCTGAAAAGGCAGTGTAGTGGTGAATGGGCAATGGTGAATGGTGAATGGGCAATGGTGAAAGGGCAATGGTGAAAGGGCAATGGTGAAAGGGCAAAGCTTCGCAAACTATTTTGCTTTATTCGAAATTACTCTTGTGAGAAAGAAATTTATTGATGCTTATTGCAAATTATGTTTTAAAAAGTATTGAATTCTATAATTATAAATATTCACCATTCACAATTCACCATTCACCATTCACCATTGACCATTAATTTATAAACACAGCCATCGCTGCAAGCAATTGAAAAACACTCCTCGGCATATCGAAATAATGGATACCACGCTTCGTGACGGTGAGCAAACCAGCGGTGTGTCATTTTCTGCATCTGAAAAATTAACCATTGCTCAGTTATTGCTTACGGAAGTAAAAGTAGACAGAATTGAAATTGCCTCTGCTAGGGTATCTGAAGGTGAATTTCTTGCAGTAAAAAAAATAACGGATTGGGCTCGCGCCACTGGATTTATCAATCAGGTGGAAGTATTAACCTTTGTAGATGGATCCACTTCGGTAGACTGGATGTTGGAGGCTGGGGCAGTAGTGATGAACTTACTAACCAAAGGATCCTTAAATCATCTTACTTACCAGCTTAAAAAGAAGCCAGCAGAGCATTTTGAAGAAATTGCCCAAGTAATTCAGTTGGCTACAAAAAAGGGTTTGCAATGCAATGTTTATTTAGAAGATTGGAGTAATGGAATGCGTAATTCAAAGGAATATGTGTTGCAATACCTCGATTTTTTGCAGCATCAACCAATCCAACGTGTATTATTACCTGATACACTGGGCGTTTTAATTCCTTCCGAAACATTTGACTATGTATCGGAATTGGTTAATCGTTATCCAACATTGCATTTCGATTTTCATGCACACAATGATTATGACCTCAGTATTGCCAATGTGATGGAGGCGGTAAAAGCAGGAGCCCATGGATTACACCTTACTGTAAATGGCATGGGAGAACGCGCAGGAAATGCACCATTAGCTAGTGCAATTGCCGTTTTAAATGATTTTATGCCGGAAGTAAAAACGACTGTTGTAGAAAAATCTTTGTACACTGCCAGTAAATTAGTAGAAGCTTTTTCGGGATTCCGTGTTTCGGCTAATAAACCAGTTGTGGGAGAAAATGTATTTACCCAAACAGCGGGTATTCATGCAGACGGCGATAAAAAGAACAATCTTTATTACAATGATTTACTGCCGGAGCGATTTGGTAGGCAACGTAAATATGCTTTGGGTAAAACCAGTGGTAAGGCCAACATCGACAATAATTTACAGCAATTGGGAATCCAATTATCCGATGCAGATTTGAAAAAAGTTACCCAGCGGGTAATTGAATTGGGCGACCGAAAAGAAATGGTTACACAAGCAGATTTGCCCTACATTATTTCTGATATTTTGGATAGCAATAGTATAGAGCAAAAAGTTCAGATAAAGAATTATGTACTTACTCATTCCAAGGATTTGAAACCTTCGGTTACCCTACATATTTGCATTAATGGTGAATTGTTTGAAGAGCATGCTCAGGGTGATGGTCAATACGATGCTTTTGTAAATGCGTTACATAAAATTTATAAGCAAAAGAAAACAGCGTTGCCATTACTGGTAGACTATACCGTTCGAATACCGCCTGGTGGTAAATCAGACGCCTTGTGCGAAACCATTATCACTTGGTTACATAGCGGAAAGGAATTTAAAACACGCGGCCTAGATAGCGACCAGACGGTAGCAGCGATCAAGGCGACCGAAAAAATGTTGAATATCATTTAATAATAAAAAATACAATCCCTCAAATCAAATCAGCATGGCAAAAAAACACATACTCATCGTTCCCGGTGATGGAATAGGACAAGAAGTAACGGCGGTTGGAAAAAAAGTATTGGATAAAATCGCGGTAAAGTTCGGTCACGAATTCACTTACGATGAAGCATTGATTGGACATGTTGCCATAGAAGCTACTGGTAATCCTTTACCCGACGAATCGTTGGATAAAATGCGTAATTCGGATGCCGTACTCTTTGGTGCTGTAGGGCACCCTAAATATGATAATGATCCTTCTGCAAAAGTTCGTCCAGAGCAGGGTTTACTGAAGATGAGAAAGGAGCTGGGGTTGTATGCCAATCTAAGGCCTATTAAATTATTTGATGAGTTGCTTGCAGCATCCAGTATCAAACCTGAAATTCTAAAAGGTGCGGATATTTTGTTTTTCAGGGAACTCACGGGTGATATTTATTTCGGGGAAAAAGGTAGAAAAAATGATGGTGACACCGCTTATGATATTGCTGAATACAGTCGCTATGAGGTACAAAGAATTGGCAGAAAAGCTTTTGAAGCAGCCAGAACAAGAAGAAAAAAATTGTGTTCAGTTGATAAGGCAAATGTTTTAGAAACCAGTCGTTTGTGGAGAGAAGAAATACAAAAATTGGCCTTGGAATATCCTGATGTGGAAGTGGAACACCAGTTTGTAGATTCTACTGCCATGCTTTTAATTAAGGATCCTTGTCGTTTTGATGTAGTGGTTACCGCTAACTTGTTTGGAGACATTTTAACAGATGAAGCATCACAAATTGCCGGTTCGATGGGAATGCTAGCTTCTGCATCCATTGGAGATGGAACGGGTGTTTATGAGCCCATCCATGGATCAGCACATGATATTACGGGAAAAGGAGTAGCCAATCCATTGGCATCCATCCTTTCGGTTGCTTTGCTATTGGATATTTCTTTTGGTATGAAAACGGAATCCGAACTCGTAATAAGTGCAGTTGACCAGGTTTTAAAAGAAGGTTACCGTACCCGTGATATTGCAGATGCCACCACTACTGCAGATAAATTATTAGGTACAGAGGCGATGGGTAAGGAAGTATTGAAGTTTTTATAATTTGATATTGTTTTAGTCAAGGCATATAAATGGTAAGGGTACTGTTTATATGCCTTTTTTTATATAAGATTTTTTGATGTAAATACTATCAGTTGTTTTCCCTGCGTCCTATTGAATTAATACCTTTAAATCGAAACTTATTTACTCTTTTCAAGCGTACTTGTTTTTTTTCTAAAAAACGTAGAATAAATAAAAAATAGTTTATTATTGTCATGCTATTAACGATTTAAGATTATTTATTTCATTCAAAATTGCATATGAATAAACTACAGCTTGCCGATTACATTGTTTTCTTTATTTACTTTATCGCAGTGTCCTCTTATGGTTATTATATCTACCATAAAAAGAAATCTGCTACCGCCAGTTCGAAAGACTTTTTTCTTGCGGAAGGTTCACTTACCTGGTGGGCTATTGGAGCATCACTAATTGCTTCCAATATTTCAGCAGAACATTTTATTGGCATGTCTGGCTCTGGTTTCGCCTTGGGCCTTGCTATTTCTACCTATGAATGGATGGCCGCTGCCACGTTGATTATTGTAGCCATTTTTATCATTCCTATTTATCTTAAAAATAAGATATTTACGATGCCGCAATTTTTATCTAGACGATACAATGATAAGGTGAGTACCATCATGGCAGTATTTTGGCTATTGGTATATGTGTTTGTTAATCTTACTTCTATTATCTATCTGGGCGCTTTGGCAATCTCTTCTATCTCTCCTATTAGTTTTGAATGGAGCATAGTTGGATTGGTTATTTTCTCCATGGTTGTTACGTTGGGTGGGATGAAAGTGATTGGATATACCGATGTGATCCAGGTAATCGTTTTGATTATCGGAGGCTTGGTAACTACTTACCTGGCCTTGTCCTTACTTTCGGAAGAGTATGGTTTTGGAAAAGATATTTTCAAGGGGCTTTCTATTTTGCGGTCAGAAGCGCCTGGTCATTTTCATATGATTTTTGATTCCTCCAATAAATATTATAAGGAGCTACCTGGTCTATCTGTATTGTTTGGCGGAATGTTAATCAATAACTTGGCATATTGGGGATGTAATCAATATATTGTACAGCGTGCATTAGGTGCCGATTTGAAGACAGCTAGAAAAGGAATTTTATTTGCCGCTTTTTTGAAGCTATTGGTTCCCGTTATTGCCGTATTGCCTGGAATTGTAATGTATGTGCTTCACAACAAGGGATTGTTTCATCAAGAAATGTCTGATGGGGCTGGAATCATCAAACCAGATCATGCCTATCCTACGTTGATGAACTTGTTGCCAGCTGGACTAAAGGGAATTGCTTTTGCAGCGCTCACTGCAGCTATCGTGGCTTCATTGGCAGGTAAAGCCAACAGCATCTCTACTATTTTTTCGTTGGATATCTATAAGAAATTTTTCAACAAAGAAGCTAGCGAGCGCAAGATGGTACTGGTAGGTCGTTGGGCTGTCGTTATATCAATGGTAATTGCGGGTATTGTTACACCCGCTTTAAAGTCACTAGACCAAGCGTACCAGTTCATTCAAGAATATGTAGGTTTTATTTCTCCAGGTGTACTAGCTATTTTTCTTTTAGGATTTTTCTGGAAAAAGACTACTGCTAAGGCTGCTATGGCAGGTGCATTATTAACGATCCCTATTTCAACGGTGTTGAAATTTTTGCCAGTATGGTCGAATGGGGCTTTTCCTGACTACGCATTTTTAGATAGAATGACCATTGATTTTGTAGCAATCGTGTTGATTATGATTACAATGAGTATTGTTAGTCCAAGAAAAGAATCTGATACCCATACGATTGAAATTGATACTGCTATGTTTAAAATTACCACTGGATTTGCCATTGGGTCAATTATTATTGTTGGTATTCTCTCTGCCTTGTATACAGTATTTTGGTAGCAACTATGTTTTTAAAAAAAAAATTGAAAAATGGCCTGTTTTGGCCATTTTTCAATTAAAAAAATTGGTAGGCTTTCATCTTCAAAAAATTGGCGAAAAACTTTTCAACTTTTGGATAAATAAACATTTCTATATACTAAAGTGATTTTCTTGCTACTGTATTTGACAATATTGTCATGCACCATTTACAATGCGACATTAACCATGAATACTAGATATTTGGTGATTGACATTATAATCAGTAATTTTCTATCCAATTAGTTATTAAACTAATCCTATATGAAAAAACAAACCACCTTCACTACTTTTTTTTTAGTTTTATTATTTTGTTTAGTTAGTACTGTTGAAGCACAAAGCACAGTAAAAATAGGCACCCAAACCTGGACTACTAAAAATCTGAATGTTAACAATTATCGAAATGGTGATGTGATTCCATTAGTACAAGACGCCACTGAATGGGCTAAATTAACTACTGGCGCATGGTGTTTTTACGAAAACAAAACTGAGAATGGAACTACCTATGGTAAATTGTATAATTTATATGCAGTAACTGATAAACGTGGGTTAGCCCCTAAAGGCTTTCATATCCCAACAGATGAAGAGTGGACAATATTAACTGACTATTTAGGTGGAAGAGATGCAGCTGGTGGGAAAATGAAAGAAGCAGGCACCACGCATTGGCAAACTCCAAATACCGGAGCCAATAACAAGAGTGGTTTTACTGGTCTTCCAGGGGGCTACCGCTATAGTGGGGGAACATTCGGCTTCTTTGGTCACTACGGACTATGGTGGAGCTCGTCTGAAGGCGGTAGTGATATTCTGGCCTGGGATCGTTTCTTATATGCTAACGACAGTGTTGTTGGGAGGTTTGACGACTTTGAACGAAGTGGTATGTCGGTTCGATGTATCGCAGATTGATCGCTTACTCCATCCAATCTTTAATCCTCAATAGAATAAGAATTGCAAAAGAATAACTTCTTTAACCAAGTTAAGTTAATAAAAAAGTAGGGTAAATAGAAAATTTTGGAATTCAGTAATGTAAGACTTGACTTCTAATAGATTAGGTTACAATATTTATGAAAATTAATCTGCAATGCAGCGAACCGACATGCCATAACTTTTAAAGCCGAAATCTCTGCCTACAAGGCCATAAAGATTGTCTGGGTAACGATTCCAAGCAAAGTAAGTAAATCCTTCAGTAGAACTCCACCAAAAACCGTTGATGCCAATGCTAGAGAATTCACCATTGTCATCTCGATATCCACCTGGGATTCCTGTAAAACCGCTACTATTGGTAGCTCCTGTATTAGGCCTTGGCCAATGCGTGGTGCCCGTTTCTTTCATTTTTCCACCAGCTGCATCTTTTCCACCTAAATAGTCAGTTAATATTGTCCACTCTGCATCGGTTGGTATGTGGAAGCCTTGGGGAGCCAACCCACGTTTATCAGTTACTGCATATAAATTATATAATTTACCATAGATAGTTCCATTCTCAGTTTTGTTTTCATAATAACACCAAGCCCCAGTGGTTAATTTGGCCCAACCAATAGGGTCTTGAACTTGTGGTATTTCATCCCCATTTCGATAATTGCTTACATCTAGATTTTTAGTAGTCCAGGTTTGGGTACCTATTTTTACTGTGTTTTGAGCATACGAATTGCCTATTAAATTTAATGTCAAAATTAAACCAAACAACAAAGTAAAGAGGGTAGTTTGTTTTTTCATTATTGCGCAATCGTTTAGCTAGTCTTTATTTTAAGATAAATAAGCCATTCTAAAAATATTGATTTTACTTCATATAGCCTAAATTTATTTAGAAATCTAGTAAACCAATGAATATTTTTATCAATTTAACAACTACCTCATCAATTCCAGTTCCTTGTTTTTTTTATTTCGGAATGGCTTAAAGGCTATATTCAAGTCAAATTGGCAATATTTTGAATATATAAATTTACAGTTAAAATTTCAATTTAGTGTATAAATAACCTTTTTACAAATTGTACGTTACTATTTTGTTTTTTATAATAATTCTCTTTTTTTTAATAGGGCTATAATTCCGATTCATTTTTTCATTTTTACCCCCTTTCTAAGGCTAACAGCATCCATTTCGGTAAGTTTTGACCTTCCATCAATTTATTCAAGCAGGTAACAGGGTAGAAGAGTTGGAGAGGTACTTTTCAAGAAAATAATTGGTTACCTACAATCTATCTATTGTAGCTTCGCAAATAAAATTATCTTGACATAAAAAACATTTTTAAATATCATTTATGAGTTATTTAGCTAACAACAGCCGCTACAATCAAATGCAGTATCGAAGATGTGGTAATAGTGGAATTAAACTTTCTGCCATTTCATTGGGTTTGTGGCACAACTTTGGACAGGTGGATTCGTTTGAAAACAGTCGGAATATTATTAAGTTAGCCTTTGATAGTGGGGTTACTCATTTTGATTTGGCTAATAATTATGGTCCACCTCCGGGTAGTGCCGAAGAAAATTTCGGTAAGATTTTAAAAATGGATTTAGCTGCTTATAGAGATGAAATAATCATAAGTTCAAAAGCTGGTTACACGATGTGGGATGGGCCATATGGTGATTGGGGAAGTAAAAAATATTTAGTAGCAAGTTTGGACCAGAGTTTACAAAGAATGGGGTTAGACTATGTAGATATTTTCTATCATCACCGACCCGATCCCGATACCCCCTTGGAAGAAACAATGGCTACCCTCGACCTGATGGTTCGGCAGGGAAAAGCCTTGTATGTAGGTATTTCCAATTATCCAGCTGCTGAAGCATCTAAAGCATTTAATATTTTAAAGAAATTAGGAACACCCTGTCTCATTCATCAACCTAAATACTCGATGTTTGTTCGCTGGGTAGAGGATGGCTTATTGGATGTATTGGAGCAGGAGGGAGTGGGTTGTATTCCTTTTTCTCCATTAGCTCAGGGATTATTGACCAATAAATACTTGCACGGAATTCCTGCTGATTCAAGGGCAGCCAATCCTCACGGGTTTTTAAAGGAGGAGGATGTAACTGATGCGCGCATTGCTCAAATTATGCGACTCAATGAAATAGCCATCCAGCGCAATCAATCCTTGGCTCAAATGGCTTTAGCTTGGCTGCTGAAAGATAACCGAGTTACTTCCGTTTTAATTGGAGCAAGTAAACCTGAGCAATTAGCGGATTCTTTGCAATGCCTGAATAATATTGTTTTTAGCGAGCAGGAATTAAATTCAATAGAACAGATATTAAAATAAATGACTTACGTTTAATGAACCATTACGCTATTAAACAAAGCAATGTATAACTTGAAGTAAATGAAATTCTCCAACCACTAACCAATTGATACGAACTATAATGGTACTATTTACTTGAGAATACCTGTATTTTAAAATGGACATAGTGTAATTAAAAATGAGTTTTTATGTTTAAAAAATAATTCATGAACAAGTGTATTCAATTTGTTGCAATTTTTTTTATTGTTTCATTATTTTCTTTTCAAGGGCTTGCCCAGCTAAGATTTAGACAACAGCTAATTGCTGCAGAAAGTGCAGAATCAGTGGGTGTATTTGATGTGAATGGAGATCATATTTTAGATATAGTATCCGGTAGTTATTGGTATCAAGGGCCCCTGTTTTTAAAAAGGAACCTGATTTCTCAGGTGGCTCGAGTTAGTGAATATTTTGATGATTTTTCAACCAATCCATTCGATGTAAACGGAGATGGGAAAATGGATTATGTTACTGGAGGCTGGTTTGGTAAAACATTGCAATGGCGTGAAAACCCTGGAAATAATGAGCAATGGCAGCTTCATGATATAGCTGTTACAGGCAACATTGAATGTACTCGTGCATGGGATGTGGATGGTGATGGTTTTAATGAAATCGTACCCAACACTCCTGGCAGCCCATTAATTTACTATTCTGTTAAAAGAGATAAAAATAATAAGGCTATGGGTGAATTTGTTGCCACTCAAGTTACAACAAAACAAGAGCATGGCTTAGGATTTGGCGACATTAATGGAGATGGTCGAGGTGATTTCATTATTTCTAATGGTTGGTTAGAAGCCCCAGAAGACAGGACTCATACACCTTGGAAACTCCATCCTGATTTTGAGTTAGCTAAAGATGCAAGTGTTCCTATAATTGTGGCAGATGTTAATCTGGATGGAGTAAATGATCTAATAGTAGGTCATGGCCATTCATATGGCCTTGATTGGTATGAACAAAAGCCAGCAGGAAAGAATGTTAGATTTGTAAAACATCCTATTGATCCTTTTCACTCGCAATATCATACAATGGAATGGGTAGATATTGATAATGATGGAAAAATGGAGTTAATAACTGGAAAGCGTTACCGTGCCCATAATGGAGCAGACCCTGGGAGTAATGACCCGATGGAACTTTGTTATTTTAAATGGAACGGCGAATCATTTACAAAAAACGTGATTAGCTATGGAGTATTTGGACAAGGTAAAGGCACTGGAATCTTTTTTTCTGTTGCAGATTTACATACTACCGGCAGAAAAGATATTGTTGTTGCTGGTAAAGATGGACTCTATGTTTTTTTTAATGAGGGGCTATGATTTATTGGAAGATTGTAAGGAAAGTAATTTCCGTAGGAATCAAGCACTATCATACTAGTACAATTGCTACTCTTTTCTTGATTGAAAACTTGAAAAAATTGATTGTAAAATAGTAAGGTAAAAGCTGTTCAGGAAAACGAAATACTTGCTTCGTTAAAATTTAGGTAACCAATAAAAAAGCAAGCGCTTACTGATTTGTAACTACCTTGTTGTATTTTAAATGAAATAAATTACTGGTTTAAAAAATCAGCTATTAATAAATTTGGTTCACCCAATTATGCAAACAAAACTTTCATTCCTTTCAACTATTCTCCAGGGTGAATTATATTTCAATTCCACTGCTTTGCACCAAACTCAGTTGCTTGCTTATTCTACTGATGCATCCGTTTACCAAGAAAAGCCATTGGCTGTAGCCTTACCAAAAGGGATAGACGATATTAAGCAATTGATTGTTTTTGCTCTTCAGCAAAAGATTACTTTAATTCCCAGAGCTGCCGGTACTTCTTTGGCAGGCCAAGTAGTTGGGAGCGGAATAGTAGTAGACATTTCAAAATATTTTAATGCTATTATTGAAGTTAACGTAAAAGAAAAATGGGTGTTGGTTCAGCCCGGTGTGATTAGGGATGACCTGAATCATTATTTACGTCCCTTTGGCTTGTTTTTTGGCCCTGAAACTTCTACCGCCAATAGAGCCATGATAGGGGGGATGCTAGGTAATAATTCTTGTGGTTTACATAGTATTGTGTGGGGTTCTGTCCGTGAAAATTTATTGGAAATTAATGCGCTCCTAAGCGATGGTACCGAAGCTTCGTTTCCAAATGAATCGATTGATGCGGGGAATTATTTCGGACTCAAAAAATCCATCTATGAAGGGCTTCAACAGTTACTTTTATCAGAAAAAAATAAACAACTCATCCAACAGCATTTTCCCAAAGCATCGGTAGTAAGAAGAAACTCGGGATATGCATTGGATAGCCTGTTGGCTATGGAACCATTTACTGAGAGGGGTGCTCCATTTAATCTTTGTAAGCTATTGGCTGGTTCGGAAGGAACGCTTGCATTTACCACTTCAATCAAACTTCAACTGATTGATCTTCCGCCAAAGGAAATCGCTTTGGTTTGTGTGCATTGCCATTCTATCGACGAGGCGCTTCGTGCAAATATTGTAGCACTTTCACAAAAGCCAATGGCCTCCGAATTAGTAGATCGATACATTATGAATTTCACCAGGGAACATCCTGAGTTTAAGAAAAATTGCTTTTTTATTGAAGGTGATCCTGCTGCCATTTTAATGGTAGAATTTATGGGTGATCAAATGCAGGATGTAAGCGATCAAGCCAATCAGTTAGTGAATGAATTAAAGTCTAGCGGTTACGGTTATTCGTTTCCTGTGTTGTTCAATGCAGATACCAAATTTGCATGGGATGTGCGAAAAGCAGGGCTGGGGCTGTTACGAAATTTGCCTGGTGATATTCAGCCAGTTAATTTAATTGAAGATTGCGCGGTATCGCCCCAGGAATTGCCGGAATATGTAAGGGAACTACAAATTATTTTGGAAAAGTATCAAGTAAATGCATCGTATTACGCACATGCTGGTGCAGGGGAATTGCATGTAGAACCCATGATCAATTTAAAGACGCAGGAGGGGGTGAAGTTATTTAGAAATATTCTTGCTGAAACGGTAGAATTGGTAAAAAAATATCATGGTTCATTGTCAGGCGAACATGGCGATGGAAGATTGCGGGGAGAATACATTTCTACTATGGTTGGCAAAGAAACCTATGCGCTTTTCAAAGAAGTAAAACAATTGTTTGACCCCCATCATATTTTCAATCAGGGAAAGATAACCGCTACGCCCGCTATGGATGAGCAGTTAAGGGTGCAAGTAGGTAAAACGCCTACACCAATTGCCACCAATTTTGATTTTTCTGCGCAAGGAACTATGTTGCGGCTCGCAGAAAAATGTTCGGGTTCGGGTGATTGTAGGAAGACCGAGGTGACTGGCGGCATTATGTGTCCGAGTTATATGGCCACCCGCAATGAAAAAGATACTACCCGTGCTAGAGCAAATATTCTCCGACAATTTTTAAGTGATCCCGAACAGGTGGATCCACTCAATAACGAAGAAATAAAGGAGGTGATGGATCTTTGCCTGAGTTGTAAAGGATGTAAAACTGAATGTCCATCTGGAGTGGATATTACCAAAATGAAGGCAGAGTTTTTGCAGCAGTACCATGATAAAAATGGCATTCCCTTTAGGTCAAAATTGATTGGAAATTTTGTCCGCCAAATGAAATGGGCTTCCCTTATTCCGGGTATCTATAATTTCATTTTTGGGAATTCGTTTTTGCGTAAAATAGCCAATAGGGCAGTAGGTTTTCACCCCGATAGAAGCATGCCATTACTGCCAGCTACTACCCTTATTTTTTGGCAAAAAAAACGGGGTACAAAAAACGGTAGTTCCCTAAGAAAAGTTTATTTTTTCTGCGATGAATTTACCAATTATTATGATGTAGCAATTGGTAAGAAGGCGATTCTTTTGTTAGAGCAGCTAGGCTATCAAGTGCTTTTTCCTAAGCATATTGAAAGTGGTAGAAGTTATTTGTCGAAAGGATTGATTAAGCAAGCAGCCATTGTCATCAATCAAAATATCGATTTATTGGCATCAGTGGTTTGTGACGACATACCATTGGTAGGTATCGAGCCATCTGCCATATTAAGTTTCAGAGATGAATACATTGATTTGGCTTCTTCAAAAAATAAACAAAAAGCCTTGCAATTGTCGAAGCAAACTTTTACTATCGAGGAATTTATTTCCAACGAATTTGAGAAGGGCCATATCTCTACCGATTTGTTTACAAAAGATAAAAAAATAATTGCCGTACATGGTCACTGTTACCAAAAAGTATTGTCCTCTCCCCATTACAGCAATACGATGCTAAGTATCCCCGAAAATTATCTTGTTCAGTTTATCCCTTCCGGCTGCTGTGGTATGGCGGGTTCATTCGGGTATGAGCTAGAGCATTATGAAGTTTCGCAGCAGGTAGGGGAGTTAGTGCTATTTCCTGCAGTACGCAATTTCCCTATTGACACCTTAGTGGCCGCTTCAGGCACATCTTGTAGGCACCAGATTAAAGACGGTACACACCGAATAGCCCAACACCCTGTTGAAATTTTATGGGATGCGCTAGTTAAATGATTTTTTACGAAAACGTTTTCGTAATTTTTTTTATCCAAAACCCCTTTTACTAAAAGCTTTTAGTTAAGTTTATATAATTATTAACGTGTTAGTTTTTTTATTATTTAATTGTACAACTAAAATTGCTGTTTTATGAAGAAAATCTTATCAATTTCTTTCTTTCTGTGCCTGCTATCCAGTATAGCGATGGCCCAAACCCGACAAATTACGGGTCAAATACTCAATAGTGAAACGGGTGAAATGCTTGCTGGTGCTAGTGTAACCATTCAAGGCAGTACTGCTGGTACAGTTACCGATGCAATGGGCAAATTTTCCCTAAGCATCTCTTCTTCCAACACGGTGCTGGTAGTAAAGTCAGTGGGTTTTACAGAGCAGCAAATTGCAGTGGGTAATCAAAAAAATCTAGTGGTTAAATTGATGTCCGTTACCAAAGCCCTCGATGATGTGGTAGTGGTAGGGTATGGAGAACGAAAAAAACGAGATTTGACAGGAGCGCTTAACTCCATTCAGTCCAAAGATATAGTTAGGGCTAATCCGGTTTTGGCAGCCAAGGCGATACAGGGTCAGGTTGCGGGTGCTACCGTTACCAAAGCCAGTAACCGACCTGGTGCTCCTTATAGTATTACCATCCGTGGTGAAAATACCGTCAACAACTCAACACAACCATTAGTAGTAATAGATGGATTGATGGGTGGAGATTTAAATAACCTCAATCCAAATGATATTCAAACGATGGATGTATTGAAAGATGCATCTTCTACCTCTATTTATGGAGCCCGGGGTGCCAATGGTGTTATCATTGTTACCACCAAAAAGGGGCTAGCAGGAAAACCAAAAGTGAGTTACGATGGCTATGTAGGTAAGAAAATTTTAGCCCATGTACCTGCTTTAATGACTTCTCAGCAGTTTTATAAATTAAATTATACCGATCGAATTGCAGCTGGATTACCAGGTCAGATTTTTACTGCTGCAGAAAAAGCAAATATTGATGCTGGTAAAACTACTGATTGGGTTGATTTAGTTACTGATGCTGGACTTCAAACGAGTCATAATATAAGTGTTGCTGGAGGAAGTGAAAAGACCACTTTTAGAGTTTCCACTGGTTTTTTGAATGAGGAAGGCAATGTTCGATTTACAGGTTACAAGCGATATAATTTAAATGCTGGTTTGGATAGTAGATTAGGTGAGCATGTGAAGGTTGGATTTACTTCCTATGCTACTTATAGCGATCAAAATTGGGGTTCACAAGAATCTTTGAGGGGTGCATTTCGTGCTAGACCTACCGGCACAGCCTATTTCAGTGATCTTGCAAATCCATCAGAAAATTCTGATTTCAGCGTAGACGGTTTGGCGTATTGGATGGGTATCAATGACAAACAGGTTCCTAACCCTTTGGCAGATATTGATGAAAAAACTTCTAAACTACAAACCAATGTAATTTCTGTTTTGGCCAATACGTATGTAGAAGTTTCATTGTTGAAAGGCTTGAGTTTTCGCTCTTCACTTTCCGGATCTTATACTTCACAAAGTATAGGAGATTGGAGAGGCCAATGGTCTAAAGCTCAAATTGGTGCTAAGCCGAGAACACAATATAATAGTAATGTTGGTGGCAACTATACCATTGATAATATCCTTACTTATAAAAAGGATTTTGGAAAGCATAAAATAAATGTAACAGGATTACAAAGTGCCTATTATCAAAGGGATGAGGCATATATGATTGCAGTAAAAGATCTACCCTATGTATCTTATTGGTATGCTTTGGGAACGGGCACCATTACTGCCCAAACTAGTTCATTGACTGAGCGTTCTTTGCAATCTTATATGGGTAGAGTTAACTATTCGTATAATGATAAATATTTACTGACAGTGACTGGTCGTTCTGATGGAGCCTCCCAGCTTTCAGAAGGAAACAAATGGGCTTTTTTCCCATCTGTGGCATTGGGTTGGAGAATGAGTGATGAAAAATTTATTCAAAAATTTGATGCGATCTCTAATTTGAAATTAAGGTTGAGTTATGGGGAAGTAGGTAATTCTGGTGTAGCACCTTATAGTACCCAAGCGAATCTGTTAAATACTGGTTATGATTTTGATGGAGTTGCCGCTACCGGATTTGCTCCGCTCAATTTGGCTAATAAGGATTTAAGGTGGGAGAGAAGTAATGAGTTAAATCTTGGAGTAGACTTTGGTTTCTTCAAAAATCGTGTATCAGGTTCTTTGGAATTATACAAAAGAAAAACAGTTGATTTAATTTTGAATCAAAAAATACCTACCATTTCTGGCTTCAACCAAGTAACTGCGAATGTAGGTGAGATTGAAAATAAAGGTATTGAGTTGACATTGAATACGGTCAATATTGCCAAGAAGGATTTTAGCTGGAATACAACCTATTCTTTTACCAAAAACAATAACAAGCTACTTCAATTATATGGAGATGGCCAAACTGTTGACAAAGGAAATAAATTATTTGTAGGCTATCCTATTAGAGCAAATTTTGATTACAAGTTTGCCGGTATTTGGCAATTGGTTGACTCCAATGCAGCCAAGGTTTACAAGCAAGTACCAGGTTCTGTAAAAGTAGTAGATCAAAATGGGGATAATCAAATATCAACCACTAATAATATTGATGATAGGGTGGTGTTGGGTACGCAGTTACCCAAATGGTTATTGGGGTTAACGAACCGATTTAATTATAAAAATTTCGATTTGTCTTTTTTCATTTATTATCGCAATGGGGTTCAATATAGTAATTCCACTTTGTCAGGCACTTTTG
>CANJDY010000021.1 GCA_947472635.1 Chitinophagaceae bacterium | reverse complement strand
GAAGAAAGCAGACAAACCAGAGAATATAAACGCCTTGATAGATTTGACAGCCAGTTGGAAAGGGTAAACGTATTTGGAACAACGGTAAGCGGAAGAATTAAAATGGGCAACCACGAATGGGTAATGGGAGCTGATATTCAACTCAACGATGTGCAATCAACTGCCAAAAGGACTAATTTAATTACCGGAGTGGCAAGCAAACTCAACACCCGGTATCCCGATGGGAAAAACAAAATGAATAATTTCGGAATCTATGCCCAGCATACTTTCAAGTTCAAAAGCAAAAAACTAGTATTAAATGATGGCCTTCGTATTCAGTCGATCCGCTTGCAAAGCAATGTGCTAGATAACTCCTTTTTTAATTTACCAGATACTGCAGTAAAGCAAAATAATATTGCACTAACTGGTAATGTAGGAATTGTTTACACTCCCCAAAATGGCACCTTAATAAGTGCATCCCTCTCGTCGGGATTCAGAACTCCCAACATTGATGATTTGTCGAAAATATTTGAATCGAGCACCTCAGCAAAGCAGCTTGTATTGCCGAACGCAAATTTAAAACCTGAGTTTACTTATAATGCTGATATAACCATACAGCAAATGATTGCTCAAAAAATCAGCATTGAATTGACTGGTTTTTACACCCTATTCAATCAGGCAATTATTAAAGCTCCTTTTACATTAAATGGGCAGGATTCAATTATATACAATGGTGTAAAAAGCCAGGTATTAGCCAGCCAAAACGTAAATCATGCAAATTTATACGGACTGTCGCTGGGGGTAAAAGCTGGACTATTTTCGAGCTTTAGTTTTAGCAGCAGTTTAAGCGCAACAAAAGGCTTTTATCGCACCGATAATTCAACGAGCTCCAGTATATATGAGCAACAGGCAAACGGAAGCTACTTACTTGTAAACAAAAAAGTAGCTTCAAAACCGCTAGACCATATCCCTCCGCTTATTGGGAAAACAAGTCTTCTTTACCAACACAGTAAAATTAATGCAGAGATTTTTTTGCTTTACAATGGCTGGAAATATTTGGATCAATATAATGCTGACGGAGAGGATAATGCGCAATATGCCACGGCGGATGGAATGCCTTCCTGGCTAACGGTCAACTGGAAAGCATCTATAAATTGTAGCAAAAATTTACTCCTTCAGGTTGGAATTGACAATATTTTTGATAGAAACTACCGATATTTTGCTTCCGGATTCTCGGCTGGAGGAAGAAATTTCATAGTAGCGGCTAGGCTACATTGGTGATTTTTTAATTAGAACTACTAAAAAAACGGCTAAATTGTAAAATTTGGCCGTTTTGGTAAAGCAGCGTATTAACAAAAAATAATGCCTACATTTATAGGGTAAAAAAACACACTTATGACAGAAGAGCTTATGTTGGCTGGATGTCTTACTAATAACGCTGCTGCCCAGGAGGCGTTGTATGCTCGTTTTAGTCCTCGAATGCTAGGGGTGTGTTACCGTTTTGCAAAAAATAGAGAAGATGCGGAAGATATGCTGCAGGAAGGATTTATAAAAATATTCTCCCAAATACATCAATTTAGAAATGAAGGTGTACTGGAGGGTTGGATTAGGAGAATTGTAGTACATACTTGCATCAATGTGCTAAAAAAGAATAAAAAATTTTCGGATAGTGTTGATATTACTTTTGCTAGTGGGCTTGGTATAAGGGAAGAAAGCATCCACTCCATTATGCAGGCAAAGGAGGTGGTGGAATGTATCAGATTATTACCGATTGGGTACAGAACTGTGCTGAATCTTTATGCAATAGAAGGCTACTCTCACAGAGAAATTGGCGAAATGCTTGATATAGAGGAAAGCACCAGCCGCTCACAATACACAAGAGCAAAATCAATGCTGGAAGGAGTTTTAGTTAAAAAGAAAATAATAGCAAAATCAAGTATTAAAAAAACTTTCTTTGGTGCCTGAGCTGCAGCAAAATAAGTAACAACCAAACTAATAATAGACTTAATAGAAACTTTGTGCTAGATGGATAGAAAATTTTATACTGACGATTTTGAACGAATGCTACGAGAGATGTCAGACGAATTCAGGATGTACCCTTCTAAAAGGATATGGAACAGCATTTATAACAATATTCATCCAGGCCGAAAATGGCCTTCGGTTGTAATGACGATTACCCTTATTTCTACTTTACTTTTAGTTGGCCACTTGAATACCACCGATGCTACAATTTATACAGCAGCTGTGTCAAAACCACTTTCTTCAGCTAGTGCAATAAACCCAATCTCAACCAACCCTATAGGCTTTACAGCCCAACTAGATGAATTGACTAAAGCTAATCAGTCTAGCATTGTAGTAAACAAATTCAATGACGCAGCCTTAACCAACTACGATGGTAGCAATGATTTAAAAAAACAAAAAGCCCTCTTGATTGCTAGATATGCTTTATCAGTAAATACCCAGTCAACCGCTGGTTTTGGAAATATAATTACCAGCAAAAACAAAACCTTTTCTCATAGAAACTCAGTACTTATTGCCCGTAATAACCAGCTTACAACTGCCTACCTACCTTCGAGCAGCATAATTAACAATCCAACTGAAATAAATACCGATGAAGCAGGAATTGAAATGGATGAGGCCCAATCAATCACACTAGTCGCTGCTAATAAAACAAGGATTTGCAACTTATTAAATATACTTTCATCAGATGAACTAGGCGGTAATGATATGAACAAGGAAATGTCTGTCGCTTTACAGAATAGACTTTCCAACATGGATAAAACACAACTTGTGCAAAACAAGCAAGAAAATATTTCCATAAAAGATAAGGAATGGATTGAAAACTATGCATTGTATAATAGAGCTGCTCCAAAAAAATGGGCCGGCAAACTTTCTAGGCAGTCTTATTTAACGCCTTCCATTGTTTACCGCTCACTTACCAATGGCACTAGTTCCAGTAACGCAATCAGTAACCCTCCTTATGCCATTGCTGCTGCGAATCAGGCCTTGAATGACGCTATAGATCAAACACCTGCAATGGGCTTAGAAATTGGAACAGGGCTGCAATACTCAATTTTAAAAGGCCTTACCATCAAAGGAAGTGTACAATTAAATTACACTCGCTATAATACCAATGCGTTTGAAAATTCGCATCCTTTTTCTACACAAATTACCATTCATAATTATGCTACCAATAGCACCTACGAAATTTATAAAACAACTCCCTATTCCAATAAATCAGGGCTTCAAGCAGTTAAACTTCACAACGAAACTTTTCAATTATCTATTCCAATTGGTGCAGACCTGAAGTTGATGGGTAATGAAAAACTACAATGGAATATTGGAGCAACCATACAACCTACCTTTATTGCAGGAGGAAAAAACTACCTGATTTCCTCCGACAAGCGTAATTTTGTTACTGATCCCTCCTTGCTAAATAAATGGAATCTAAATGCTGGATTGGAGACCTTTATCTCTTATAAATCCAATGGACTCACCTGGCAGGTAGGTCCCCAATTTAGGACACAGCTATTTTCTACTAATAGCAAACAATTTGTTATAGAAGAACGACTGGTTAACTATGGAATAAAATTGGGCGTGTCAAAAATTATTCAATAACAGCTATTTTCAAGTTTAGAAAAGATATTTTTCTACCAAAACTTGCTTTTGGTTAGCTCTGCTGTAGCCCCTTGTTTCCATTTACTTTCTGTGTATTTTTGCACTATCAAATGAAACATGAAAATAATTATCCATCCTCTAAGTGATTAGATAACTATCTGATCTGGCCAACAAAAATAAAATCAAATGAATAAATATGGTATCCTGGCAATCTGCCTATTAATTTTGAATAGTTGTTCTAGCAACTCAAAAAAAATGATTCCCCCCGAAGAAAAACCAATAGCAGCTTCTTTTTTTCCTGTTACCTCATTTATCAAAGGCCAAATCATACTCTTGGATTCACTACCTGTTACCCCCATGCAAATAACTACCATCAAGGGGAAATCAGATTCTACCTGGATTACCAAAGCCGTGCTGAAAAAATTGCTGCTTCCCTTTCAAACACCGGTAATTGATGAAACCAGTATGGTAAATTATTTTACAGAAACAAAATTCAAAGATCAAACACTCAACGCCATCACTTTTACTTATGACCCATCCCAAACCATTCCTGATACTATTTCACTTCGGCACTGGGATGTGTATGTCAATCCAGAAACAGGAAATGTCGAAAAAGTGTATATTGTAAAAACAATCAAGGAGCAGGGTGCAAATTTCACGCAGCAACTTACTTGGCAAACGGATAAACTGATAAAAATAACCACCATTTTGAATACAGCAGATGGAAATCAAGAACTATTAAAAGAGGTGGTTTTTATTTGGAATTTTTAAAACAAAGTGGTGCTGTACTACTTTTTGAAAGTAAATGTATCGATGAAGATAATTGCATCCCCTAGCCAATGTAAATCCCTTTAGCTATTTAATAATTTTGAAGCATTTAGTACGCCTCTAATGACACAACAGGAATTCGCCGCTATCGCCAATACTATACCAGTTTACCCCGGCATTTATAAATATTATGATGCGGCCGGAGAACTTTTGTATGTAGGTAAAGCAAAAAATTTACGTAAAAGGGTAAGCTCCTATTTTTCAAATACCTATACCAATTATAAAACACATGAGCTCGTTGTTAGAATTTACAAGATAGAATTCACCATCGTAAATAGTGAGCAAGATGCATTTTTATTAGAAAATTCGCTGATTAAAAACTTTCAACCTCTATTTAATATTAATCTAAAAGATGACAAAACCTATCCATACATTATCATTAAAAACGAAGCATTTCCAAGAGTATTTTTCACTAGAAAAAGGATCAATGACGGCTCTCAATATCTTGGTCCATTTACTTCCGTTGGAAAAGTAAGGGAGCTACTTGAATTTATTAAACAAAATATTCCACTTCGTAACTGTAAGCTTTCTTTAACTCCAGCCAATATTGAGAAAAAGAAATTTAAAGTTTGTTTGGAATACCATCTTGGTAATTGCAAAGGGCCTTGCGAAGGATTGCAGTCCTTAGAAGAGTATAATGAAGGAATTGACTCCCTAAAAAATTTATTAAAGGGAAACCTGTCGCCTGTAATCCAACATTTCAAATCTGACATGCAATATCATGTTCAGCAACTTGAATTTGAAAAGGCAGCGGCAGTCAAAAAAAAACTAGAACATCTTCAAATTTATAAAGCCAACTCTACCATTGTAAATGAGCGGACTGGCACCGTAGATGTATTTAGTATTTTAGAAGAAGGTGATACAGCTTATGTTAACTATTTAGCCGTTAACAATGGAAGCATTGTACTTACCAAGACGATTACACTAAAAAAGAAATTAGATGAACCTGCAGCTGAAGTATTAAGCTTTGCAATTGCCCAGTTAAGGGATACTTTTAATAGCGAGGCGAAAGAAATTATTATTCCTTTTTCCATTGACTACCCAGAAAAAGATATTGCCATCAGCATACCACAAGCGGGTGACAAGAAAAAGCTCCTAAACCTTTCTGAAAAAAATGTCAACTATTTTAAGGAGGAGCTGAAGAAGAGCAAAATGCTTTTATTGGAAGATAAAACTGCTCAGCAGATAATGGATGTATTACACCAATTACAAAAAGATCTTCAACTCTCCTCCATCCCAACACATATTGAATGCTTCGACAATTCCAATTTTCAGGGTAGTTACCCAGTATCAGCGATGGTTTGTTTTAAAAACGGACAGCCCAGTAAAAATGACTACCGGCGATTTAATGTTAAAACAGTAGCAGGAATCAATGATTTTGCCACTATGTCGGAAGTGGTTTACCGGCGATATAAAAGACTGGCAGAAGAACAACACCCCTTTCCTCAGCTGGTAATTATTGATGGCGGAAAGGGACAGTTAAGTGCGGCCATGGAAAGTATCCAACAACTAAAATTAGAGGGCAAAACCACCTTGGTTGGATTAGCAAAGAATGAAGAAGAACTATTTTTTTATGGTGACCAGCAGTCGATTAAATTGCCCTGGGATAGCGAAAGCCTGAAATTAATTCGAAGAATTAGGGATGAAGTTCACCGCTTTGGAATTACCTTCCACCGCAACCAACGTAGCAAAGGATCGCTTACCAATGAACTGGAGCAGATTGAAGGAGTGGGAAAGGCCACTATAGAATTACTTTTAAAGAAATTTAAATCTGTAAAAAAAATAAAGGCCGCGGAAATAGAAGAACTTTCAGCAGTGATCGGTATTTCAAAAGCAACTTTGATAAAAAAATTTGTTTCACAAAACAAAACCGATTTGGAGGCTCCCCCCCTTTCATCCAACACATAATCAATATTTTTTTGATTACACTCAAAAGAGAATAAGCAGGGAAGTAAAAAAGAGGGGTCAGGATAAAAATCCAACCCCGTTTAAAATCCAATATTCTATGAAAAACTTGAACGAAAGTAGACTCTATTAATCAACTTACCTATACCCTAAAGTGTTACTTTTTATATGAATCCCTTCTTTACTATAAGGCGGCATTTTAACCAAAGGGGCATAAAAAAACCATTCATTGCTGAATGGTAATTACAATATTTTAGGATGGTACTATAAAGTAATGTTTTCGACTTTAAATTTCAACATTCCTGCTGGCACCTGAACTTCGGTAACATCACCAATCACTTTACCCAGCAACCCTCTACCAATGGGAGATGTAACAGATATTTTTCCCAGCTTTAAGTCTGCCTCTTTTTCTGAAACAATCTGGTAGGTTGATTTCTTTTTAGTGCCAATATTCGTTACCGTTACCTTAGTCAAAATGGATACTTTAGAGGTGTCGATATTGGTTTCATCTAAAATTCGAGCTGTTGCAATGATGCCTTCTAGATATTTTATCTTAGCTTCTAGCATTCCCTGCGCCTCTTTAGCAGCATCGTATTCAGCATTTTCCTTTAAATCCCCTTTTTCCCTTGCCTCCGCAATAGCCCTACTTGCAGCCGGACGCTCCACACTTTTCATCTGATGCAACTCCACCCTCATCTGCTCAAATGTTTCTTTTTTTACATAATTCATCTCACTCATAACAGTTCTTTTTATAGTAAAGAGAAAAAAAATACAACGCCTCAGGAATTTGCCTAAGGCGTTGTATAGAGAGCAAATATAAACAAAATTTTAAATATCCAACTTTTGAAGGATTACCTGGCTCATTTTATAGAAGGCCTCATGGCTATAACCCGCAATATGCGGGGTGATAATCACATTGGGTTGTGCAATTAAAAAATTCAACTGTTCCTGCTGCAGGCTGCTCAAGCTATTGAGTTGTTCATTCTCCAATACATCTAACCCCGCACCTGCAATTGTACCCTTTTTTAAAGCAGCAATGAGTGCAGCAGTATCCGTTACAGCTCCCCTACATACATTTAGAAAGAGCGGCTTTTTTGCCAAAGAATTAAAAAACACTTCATTGGCCATGCATTTCGTTTCTGCTGTTAATGGCAGATGAAAACTAATGATATCAGCATTTTGACAAACCTGATCAAAATTTGCTTCCTGAATGTAGTTGTTTGCAAAACCAGATTTATATTTATCGCAAGCCAATACGGTTACATCAAAGCCCGCAAGTAATTTTGCAAAAGCGCTGCCGGTATTCCCAAAACCAATAATACCCACTGTTTTTCCACTCAATTCTGTTCCAAGATTGGCAGCTCTAATCCATTTTCCCTGCTTAATTTCATCGAAACTAGCACTAACATGATTCAATAAATTAAGCGCCATGGCGAGGGTATGTTCACCCACTGCAGTACGGTTACCTTCGGGGCTGCTTTCACATTGGATACCTTTTGACTGGGCATAATCCACATCAATTAACTCCATCCCACTTCCCAAACGCCCAATCCATTTTAATTGGCTTGCCTGATCAATAACGGGTTGGTCGATTTGTAAGCGGGTGGTTACAATCAAACCATGAGCAGTGCCTACACAATTCAATAACGCTGAATAAGTAATCTGAGGTTGATACAATACCTCATACCCTTTTTGCTGAAAAGTGCTAATCAATATATCATGCACGGCAGCGGTTATTATTACTACTGGTTTTTGATCACTCATGATGAAAGATTCAGTTGCCTAACAGTTTATCAAAATAGCAACTACAATTATTTACAATGTACTTTACTAAAAAAAATGAAGCGATTTTTAAACAGCCGCAATAAGACTTATTTCTACATTTGCATTTTTAGGTAAGCCTTTTACGGCGACTGTTTCGCGGGCTGGAAAATCTCCCTCAAAATATTTGGCATAAATGGTATTCACTTCGCCAAACAAATCCATATCACTTAAAAAAATGGTTGTTTTAACTACATTGCCAAAATCCATGTTTGCCGCTGCTAAAATTGATTTTAGATTTTGCATCACCTGGTGCGTTTCTTCAATAATATCAGTATTGGCAAATTCATTGGTGCCTGGCTTTAAAGCTATTTGACCGGATACAAATAATAAATTATCAGTTTTTATAGCCTGGTTGTAAGGACCAATGGGTTCAGGCGCATGTATGGTTTGTATGATCTCTTTGCTCATGGTCACTATTTTCTTTGATGAAAAGCAAAGATATCTTTTATCAACAACCTATTTTTGTAAAAATTAACTAGGGGTGATTACAAAGCACTAAAAGTGACATCACTGGAGAAAATCTAACCAATGAGTACATTTGCCATAACTTCATATGAATGGGAAGTAAAAATATCAACTAGTTTACTACTTGTTTGTACCATAAAAAAGGTGGCTATCCCATTTTTAATTAATTAGCAAGCACATGAGTCTTATTTTAAATATAGATACTGCAACAGATATTGCCCATATTAGTATTTCAAAATCAGGGGAAATATTGGATTCGGTGACCAATAAAGAGCAAAAAGACCATGGGAGTTTTTTACAGCCTGCCATCCAACAACTGCTGAAAAATAATTTTATTTCAATACAGGAGCTGGATGCGATAGCTATTTCTGCAGGTCCGGGCTCCTATACAGGATTGCGCGTTGGGATGGCTAGCGCAAAGGGTTTATGCTTTGCTTTACAAAAACCCTTGATTACTATTAGTAGTTTGGAAATAATCGCCTACGCAGCGATATTGGAAGCCGGCACTCAAACAGCCAATACGGGCGTATTATTTTGCCCAATGATAGATGCTAGGCGAATGGAGGTATTCACTGCTTTGTATACCCAACAACTGGAAACCCTACTTGAACCCAATGCTATGGTCATTGAACAAAATTCATTTGCCAATTATTTAATTGAAAATAAAATTTTTTTTGTGGGAAATGGAGCTAAAAAATGGGAGCTTATTTGCAAAAATGAAAATGCCCTTTTTTCAAACAATATAAGTAACCCATTGGCAATGAATAAATTATCATTTAAAAAATACGAAAACAAGGATTTTACCAACCTCGCTTATAGTGAACCTAGCTACTTAAAAGAATTTTTTGAAGGCAATAAACCAACTTAATTTATGCTTTAACGGATTTTTACGTTCAAATTGAATAAATATATTTTTTATGTATATAAAATAGTTTGTATCTTTACCGGCACAATTAAATTAAATATCTATGACAAACGAAACAGCCTCAAAGAAACAAGATGCAGTTTTGCAGCCAGCTACCAAGACGGGGACCATCAAAATTGATTATTACAATGTGAAGAAGGCAGCCCTCATATTAAGGGCACTCAACCACAAGTTGCGTCAACAATTGATAAAACTGATTGAAGATGAAAAGAAAATTACAGTAACGGAAATTTATGTTCGACTAAAACTTGAGCAATCCGTTGCTTCACAACACTTGGCTATTTTAAGGAAAGCCGGTATTGTAAACACCCAGCGGGATGGTAAGTTTATTTTCTACATAATCAATCATAAAAGAATTGATGAAATAAGCGCATTAGTTAACGAATTGGTTGCCTAAGTTTAAAAAAATCTTGGAATGAAGCGGATGTTATAATAACATCCGCTTTTTGTTTTTTACCTTTGCTGCTTCAAAACAACAATTCATGTACATACAACAATTATATACGGGTTGCCTAAGTGAGGCGACTTATTACATAGAAAGTGAGGGTGAGGCAGCAATAGTTGACCCACTGAGGGATATAGATACCTATATCCAACTTGCTAAAGAAAGAAATACGGTCATCAAATATATTTTTGAAACCCATTTTCATGCTGATTTTGTAAGCGGCCATATTGATTTGAGTAAAAAAACTGGGGCCCCCATTATTTTTGGGCCGGATACTACCACCAATTTCCCTGTTCACATAGCCAAAGATGGGGAAGATTTTAAAATAGGAGAAGTAACCCTTCAACTATTACATACACCCGGACATACTATTGAGAGCAGTTGCTTTTTATTGAAAGATAAAAAAAACAAACCTTATGCGATTTTCACAGGTGACACCTTATTTGTAGGGGATGTGGGTAGGCCTGATTTAAGCAGTGGTAACTTGAGTAAAGAAGAGCTAGCTGGAATTATGTTCGATACCCTGCAAAATAAAATACTTCCCTTATCTGACGAAATCCTTGTTTACCCTGCCCATGGTGCAGGAAGCAGTTGTGGAAAAAACATGGGACCAAATACCTATAGCACCATTGGGGAGGAAAAGCTACACAATTATGCTTTGCAACCTCAATCAAAAGACGCTTTCATTAAGGCGTTAACAGACGGATTAGCCACTCCACCCCCTTATTTTTCAATCAATGCCCAAATCAATAAAGAGGGATATGAGAGTCTGGACCTGATTAAAGCAAAAGCCCTTTCTCCTTTAAGCGTTACGGCATTTAAAAATAAATTGAAGTCGAACTATACGATTTTAGACACTCGTCCTGCTACTATATTTACCCAGGGCTTTGTACCTGGCAGTTTGTTCATAGGTCTGGAAGGACGATTTGCAGAATGGGCCGGAAATATTTTATCTTTCTCCCAACCGATGCTGATAATCACAGAGCCCGGAAAGGAAGAAGAAACGGTAGTCCGCTTGGCAAGAGTTGGGTTTAGTAAAATGGAAGGCTACCTAAAGGGAGGCTTTGAAAGCTGGAAAAAGGCAGGGGAAAAAATCGATCTGGTTATTGATGTTGAATCAGATGAGTTGGCAATGGATATTCCACATGATCCAAATTTGAAAGTGATTGATGTAAGAAAATATGCAGAATTTACCGAAGGACATGTAAAAAATGCCATTAACCTTCCGTTACATGAAATGACCGATTTGGCATTGATTGCCGACTTTGAAGAAAACCAGAATTTATATGTTCACTGTGGCGGTGGATACAGAAGTGTAATCGCCTGCTCTTTATTGAAAAGCCATGGAATGCACAATCTTCGGAATGTGGTGGGAGGCTGGGAAAAAATAAAAGAAGAGGGTGCAATAAAAATCGTAAAAGATTCGAGTGTACTGAATTAAAATGAGCAGAACAAAACAGGAACCACTACAATACGATATTTTGTATCATTTCACTCTTGTAAGGATAATCTGTATTAAAATGCAAGCCCCTGCTTTCGTGTCGAAAATCTGCACACTTCACAATTAAATAGGCAACGGTAATCATATTTCTAAGTTCGCACAATTGTGGAGAAACCGATGTTTTTTCATACAAAGCTTCCGTTTCTTCAAATAGCAAATCGATTCGTTTCATGGCTCTGTATAAACGCTCATTATTTCTTACAATTCCCACATAATCGCTCATCAGCAACTTTAATTCCTTTACACTTTGTGTAATCAGAATCATTTCTTTTGGCACATTAGTACCTTCTGATTTCCAGTTAGGTATTTCTGCTAAGCCAATCTTGGAGTAATTGCTAAGGCCAGAAGAAGCGGATTGCTGAACTTCATTCATCGTAAGTACACTATGCTTGTATGCCCTGTGAGCAAAGACCATTGCCTCAAGCAATGAATTACTTGCCAAACGGTTGGCTCCATGTAAACCGGTTGAAGCACATTCGCCTGCGGCATACAAATTCTTGATGGAGGTTCTTGCCCATCCATCCGTTTTTATTCCCCCACAGCTATAATGTGCAGCAGGGGCCACTGGTATCATGTGCTGCTCAATATCAATTCCGATATGCAAACATTTTTCATAAATATTAGGAAAATGTTCGATGAATTTTTCTTTACTAAAATGCCTACAATCAAGATATACATGTTCGGTTCCGCTAATCTTCATTTCATTGTCGATAGCCCTTGCCACAATATCCCTTGGTGCCAGATCTTTTCGCTCATCATAGCGCTCCATAAATGCCTCACCATTGTGATTACGTAAAATACCTCCGTCTCCTCTCACCGCTTCCGTAATCAAAAAACTATGCCCCCTTACCCCCGGCTCATATAAGGCAGTAGGATGAAACTGAATAAACTCCATGTTTTCAATTCTTCCCTTTGCGCGGTACACCATCGCTATGCCATCTCCAGTAGCAATTGCAGGATTAGTAGTGGTACGGTATACCTGCCCATTTCCACCGGTAGCCAATAAAGTTATGGAGGATACAATTTTTTCTATTTTCTGGGTATTTAAATTCAATACATATACTCCATAACATTCAATATCGGGAGTAGACTTAGTGATTAAAAATCCAACATGGTGTTGGGTAATAATATCTAGCACAAAACAATGGCTGAGCAGTCGAATATTAGGTTGCCGGCTGACGGCTTCCAGTAAAGCCCTTTCCATCTCCTTACCCGTTACATCTTTGTGATGCAGAATTCGAAATTCACTATGACCGCCTTCTCGTCCCAAGGCAAATTCGCCATCTTTATCTTTATCAAACTGGGCGCCCCACTCAATTATTTCCTGTATTCTGTCAACACCCTCTCTTACTACTATTTCCACCACTTCTTTATTACACAATCCATCCCCTGCAATTAAAGTGTCTTCAATATGTTTGTTGAAACTATCCTTGTCAAAGTCCATTACACCTGCAATGCCACCTTGGGCATATTTTGTATTGGTTTCGTCGCTTTGAGTTTTAGTGACGATTGTAATGGTTTTATCCGGGCAATCATGGGCCACCTTTAATGCATAGGTTAACCCTGCTATACCACTACCAATTACAAGAAAATCTGTTTGCATACATATCTATTAACTAGAGAAACTATTTTATATTAACCGGTGCCTCTACCCATGCATCACTTTCCTTCAATAAATTAATCAATTCATCTACTGCAATGGCACTATCTACATTTCTTTTTACTACTTCTTTGCCTCTATATAAAGTAATTTTTCCAATCCCACTTCCTACATATCCAAAATCTGCGTCGGCCATTTCGCCAGGGCCATTTACGATACAACCCATAATCGCAATTTTAATTCCCTTCAAATGATTGGTAACACTCCGGATTTTTGCAGTGGTCTCTTGCAATTCAAACAGGGTTCTACCACAACTAGGACAACTGATATATTCTGTTTTAGAAATTCTAGTTCGGGTAGCCTGTAAAATTGAAAAACTGGTATTATTGATAAATTGTTCAACGGAAGCATTAGCGATATAATTTCTACCACTTACTGCAATGTTTGCAGCCGCACTGTATGCGCCTGGCGACATTCCCAAGCAGATGCCATCTCCCATTCCTTCCAAAAACAATGCGCCAGTTTCGGTGGCAAAATGAATGAGGTGTTCATCGGCAGTAGCCCAATTACTTTCGGTAATCAAAATGACAGGGTTTTTAATACCGCGGTTCATGAACTCAATCATCATTCGCCGCACAGACTGCATGGCAAGTGTATTGTTAGAACTAAGACAAATAACAACTTTGGGGTCATTTGCCAAATCATCCAAATAAGTAAAGTCATTGATCGCTGTATTATCGCTGAAGCAGTCAACCATTACAAAATTGAGGTGCTCAGATATTGACTCGGCTGCCACATAACCGCTGTCTTTAAACAAGGGGAAATAGGTTTCCTTATCAATTGCCAGTTGCCAAGTAGCAGGATATACAATTACTCTAACGGTGCCGGGTAAGGCAAAATCCAATAGCTGGTTACCTGTAATAATATAATCTGCTGCCATATCGCTGATGGCCCACTTGTCTGAAACTTCATCATAGGTATATCCTACCGTTTGCAAATGTGCAGGTGTAATTTTTTCAATCTTACTAAGATCTGCAATCACCACAGGGACTTGCTTAGCCCCCAAATTACTTACTGCAAAACTTTCTCTGCGCTTATACTCAAATGGAGAAAAAGGCAACTTTTCAATTACAGGAATTGCCTTGCTAACTGTATCGTGTAGCCGATTTTCAGAATACCGTTTCACGATATCTCTACACACCGGTATTTCCAACTCTGGATCTTCGGTAAGACTTACCCGTATCGTATCTCCAATTCCATCCTCCAACAATGTACCAATTCCTATGGCGGATTTGATTCTTCCATCTTCCCCATCACCCGCTTCGGTTACTCCCAAATGCAAAGGATAGCACTCGCCAAATTCCTGCATCATATGGCTTACTAGTAGCCTGTACGCCTGCACCATTACTAGCGGATTACTACTTTTCATACTCAATATAATATTATGAAAATCCTCCCCCCTAGCAATTCGTAAAAACTCCATCGCACTCTCCACCATCCCCATTGCAGTATCCCCGTAGCGACTCATGATTCGGTCACTAAGCGACCCGTGATTGGTGCCTATACGCATAGCAGTACCATGCTGCCGGCAAATTTTGACCAATGGGGTAAATCGATCCCTTATTCGTTCAATCTCTTCGGCATATTCAGCATCGGTATAATCTATTTGTTCAAATTTTTTCTTATCCACGTAATTACCCGGATTTACTCTTACCTTTTCGACAATAGCAGCTGCTATTTCAGCCGCATTGGGAGTAAAATGAATGTCTGCAATCAATGGCACAAAATAGCCCCGGCTATTCAACTCCTTTTTTATATTCGCAAGATTTTCCGCCTCCTTTTTAGAAGGAGCGGTAATGCGAACCAACTCAGCACCTGCCTCAATACAACGGATGGTTTGTTCCACCGTGGCAATCGTATCCATGGTATCGGTAGTCGTCATGGTTTGAACCCGCACAGGATGATTATTACCCAGCAAGAGATTTCCGATTTTCACTTCTCGGGTTTTTAGACGTTTATATTCCGTCATTGATTCACAATACAGTTGCATAAATTTAAAATTAGTTCAAAATAACAACAAAAATGAAAGGGTTGTTTACCCTGCAGGCATTTATTTTTTTTAAAATCCTGGCAAGCATTCACCGGCTATCCGCATGGTTTTGTTGCACGTATTGATTTATCAGATTGATAAGATGCTTTCGAATAGCCGCTGATAACTTGACAGGAAAATAGTTGCTATACATTATATTAAATCTGATACTATAAAAAATTACCAGTCTTTTTCCGGTTTTTCAGGAGCTGCTGCACTTACTTTTCTCAGTTTATCCTGTAATTTTTTTTCCTGCTCCAACAAGGCTTTCAATTTTTCTTCCGCCTCTTTTTGTGTCATCTTAGAGGGTTGCTTTTTGGGCTGTTCATTTTGATCCTTATTTTCCGCTGGCTTTTTCGGTTCATTTTTTTTGGGTTCTTCGGATGGTTTTTTGTCTTCCTTGTTTTCTTTATCCTTTTGTTGTTGCTGCTGTTGTAAAGCCTTTTGCAAATTAAACCTCGCATCATCATCGGATGGATTCAGTCGTAAGGCATCTTTATACGCAGCGATGCATTCGGGTGTTTTTTTTGCATGCTGCAGCACGACTCCTTTATTATACAATGCGCCCGACTTTTCAGCAGGAAGTTTGCTATTTTGGATAGCTACATCATAAGCACTTACTGCATCTTCCGGCTTTTCACTTTTATACAAAGCATTGCCTAGATTATACTGGGCCTTTATATTGACAGGGTTTTTAGTAAGTGCTTTCTGGTAACTTTCCTGCGCCAACTCGTACTTTTTTTTATTGTACGCCTCATTTCCTTTTTTAATAAGACCATCCGAATTTTGAGCAACTGTTACAAAAGGTGTAAAAAATAAAAACAGTAAAAAGAAAGAAATTCCGCTTCGTTTAACCACTTTAACCAATTGGCTTTTTTTAACTTCTTTAACTTCTGTAATAAAGAAATCAACCAACAACAGCAGCAATACGAGCGCTAGTAACCATTGAAAAAAATACTGGTAGTTGACCATGGATTTTTCAGTAATTGGTTTTTGTTCCATACCTTTTAACTGTGATTGCAACTGGGTAACTACCTCATCTGTATTGGTAAATAATTGATAGATTCCATTACCATTTGTTGCAATACTTTGTAACTGAGTTTCATTCAACTTTGTAACTACGGGATTTCCTTCAGCATCCTTCTTTGGTTCATTGGTTTCTGAATCTAGAATGATTGCGCCTTCAGGTGAACCGATACCAATTGTATTAATTATTACTCCTTCACTTGCGATGGCCTTAGCTAAAGTATTCGCATTTTCATCATGGTCTTCCCCATCACTTACAAGAATAATTGATTTAAATTTCTTTTCCTTTGCATTAAATGAAGCGAAGCACATTTTTAAAGCATCCCCAATTACCGTTCCTTGAGTAGGAACTACATCGGGTGTAGCGGAGGATAAATACATTTTAGCAGCTGCATGGTCGGTGGTAAG
>CANJDY010000020.1 GCA_947472635.1 Chitinophagaceae bacterium | reverse complement strand
GTAAACAACCTCGGCAGTGCCAATGAACTGGTAACAGTTAAAAATGGTTATGGCCGTAATTTTTTGATTCCTTCTAAATTAGCTATTGAAGCTAGTCCAAGCAATCTTAAACAAAGAGAAGAAAAAGTAAAGCAACAAGTTAAGAAAGAAGCTAAATTATTAGCTGAGATTAACAGTGTGATAGCTACTTTAACCAATGGTGCATTAAAAGTTGGTGCCAAAACTGGTACCACTGGCAAAATTTTCGGTAGCGTAACTTCGGTTCAAATTGCTCGTGCAGTTAAAGAACAAAAAGGTTATGAAATTGATCGCCGTAGAATCACCATCATTGATGATGTAAAAGAACTAGGTACTTTCAAAGCAAAAATCGACTTTGGCAACGGTAACGAGTGCGAAGTTGAGTTTGAAGTAACAGCAGAATAATTGCATTTAAAATGAAATATGATCCGTCCCAGTAAAAAGGGACGGATTTTTTATGTCCCTTTGGTTGAGGGAGATGCCTTATCATGAAAAAAAGGGCGGTTGTCATAGCTAAAATTGCTCATATATGATTTTTTTTGAATTCCCTTGTTTTTTTAAATAAATAGTTACATTTGTAATGCTTTAATGGTTTTAGTATTTCGTCGTTAGCTGATTGAACTCTTTTCAGATGTCCGTTTTCAGTTCATTGTACTCACTAAGTCATTAGGTTTTTTTTTAATTTTTAAAAGTTTTTACAATGAACATTTATGTAGGAAATCTAAGTTGGTCAATGACTGATGAAGACTTAAGCAATCTTTTCACTCAATTTGGTACTGTTTCAAGTGCTAAAATTTTGAAAGACAAAATGAACGGCCGCAGCAAAGGATTTGGCTTTGTTGAAATGGAAGACGATGAAGCTTCTAAAGCAGCTATCGCAGGTTTAAACGAAACCGAAGTACAAGGTCGCAAGTTAATCGTTAACGAATCTCAACCACGCCAAGAAGGTGAAGATGGATTCAAAAAACGTAGCTTTGGCGGTGGCGGTGGTGGCTACAAAAAAAGTGGCGGTAGCGGTGGTTACGGTGGCGGCGGCGGAAGAAGCGGCAGCGGCGGTAGCGGTGGTTACGGCGGTAGCGGTGGCAACAGAAGCGGCGGAAGCGGCGGTTATAACAGAGATTATTAATCAAGCAACTTCTAATAATAAAAATCCCCCGTTACAAACGGGGGATTTTTATTATTATGTCTCATCCTGAAAAAGTTGACTGCAAAATCAATTTGTACACCAGCAACTGGCTTACTGCTATTCGAAATAATTCGGTACCCCAAATCCTTCTTTTAATAATAGCTGGTTCTTTTGAAAAAGGCGAAGATCCGATACTGCCATTTCTTCAATTAACCTATCTAGCGTATATTTTGGCTGCCAGCCCAATTTGGTGTTGGATTTGGTAGGATCGCCAATCAATAACTCCACTTCTGTAGGACGGTAATAACGTGGATCAATTCGCATTATGACGATTCCAGAACTAAGATGTTCTCCATTCTGGATACCGAGCTCTTGAAGACGAGTTTTATCTACCGAAGCAATGGTAGCAATCTCATCCTGAGAAGAGCCTGTAAAGTCCAGTTCAACCCCTAAGAAAGCAAAGGTTTTACGGATAAATTCCCTTACACGGGTGGTAACACCGGTAGCAATCACAAAATCCTCAGCTACTTCCTGTTGCAGTATCAGGTACATGGCTTCTACATAATCCTTTGCATGTCCCCAATCCCTTTGGGCATCGATATTACCCATATATAGCGTATCCTGCAGGCCCAACAAAATCTTAGCCGCCGCCCGGGTTATTTTCCGCGTTACAAATGTTTCTCCGCGTAAAGGCGATTCGTGGTTAAATAAAATCCCATTGGAGGCAAACATGCCATAAGCTTCCCGATAATTTACTGTAATCCAGTAAGCATATAATTTTGCAACCGCATAGGGAGAGCGGGGGTAAAAAGGGGTTGTTTCTGATTGGGGAACTTCCTGCACCAACCCATATAATTCAGAAGTGGACGCCTGGTAGATCCTTGTTTTTTTAGTCAATCCCAACAGCCTAACCGCCTCCAAAATCCGCAAGGTACCCGTACCATCCGCATTGGCTGTATATTCCGGCATTTCAAAACTTACCTGCACATGACTCATGGCAGCAAGGTTATAAATCTCATCGGGTTGGGTTTCCTGAATAATCCGAATCAAGTTGGTACTATCCGTCATATCTCCATAATGCAAACGCAAACTCACATGGTCGATGTGCGGGTCTTCATACAAATGATCAATCCGGTCAGTATTGATTAACGAGGAGCGACGCTTAATACCATGAACCATATACCCTTTTTCGAGTAATAGTTCTGCAAGATATGCTCCGTCCTGTCCGGTAATACCTGTAATTAATGCTACTTTTTGATGACCCATTTTTAGTTTTTTTTATGTTGAATGTTTTATTGTGGAGTTTAGGGGTTTAGGAGTTTAGAGGTTTAGGGGGTTAGGGGGTTAGAGTTTAGAGGTTTAGAGGTTTAGAGGTTTAGATGTTAGAGGTTTAGGGGGTTAGAGTTTAGAGGTTTAGGGGGTTAGAGGTTTAGGGGTTTAGAGGTTTAGAGGTTAGAGGTTTAGGGGGTTAGAGTTTAGAGGTTTAGGGGGTTAGAGGTTTAGGGGTTTAGGGGTTTAGACTTTCTAGTCGGATACCACTACTTCTGCAATATCAACTGATTTCTTGAAGTCGGCATAGGCCAACCTTATTCCCTCCTGCAAAGACACACTCGACTCCCAGCCTAGTGACCGCAATTTAGACACATCCATCAACTTACGGGGAGTACCATCCGGTTTATTGCTATCCAATGTCAGCTTACCAGTAAAACCTGTTACTGCAGCTATTTCCTTTGCCAAATCCATTATACTGATATCTACTCCACTACCGATATTTACCAACTCTTTTCCATTATAAGCATCCATCAAAAACAAGCAAGCATCTGCCAAATCATCTGCAAATAAAAACTCTCGTCTAGGCGTTCCCGTTCCCCAAACTTCTACAAAAGGTTGGTGGGTAATGGTTGCCTCATGAAATTTTCGAATCAAGGCTGGTAATACATGTGAACTTTTTAAATCGTAATTATCGCCATAGCCATATAAATTAGTAGGCATCACACTGATAAAATTACAGCCATATTGATCCCGATACCCCTCACATAATTTAATACCCGCAATTTTTGCAATTGCATAAGGCTCATTCGATGGCTCCAGCGCTCCAGTCAATAAGTAAGATTCTTTTAATGGCTGCGGAGCCAGTTTTGGATAGATACAAGAGCTTCCCAAAAACAGCAGCTTTGTAACGCCCTGCACCCAAGAAGAATGGATAATATTGCTCTCAATCATCAGGTTATCGTATAGAAAGTCGGCCCGATAGGTACTATTGGCAAGAATGCCCCCTACACTAGCTGCAGCTAAAAAAACATATGCAGGCTTTTCAAGGGCAAAAAAATCGGCTACCGCCTGTTGATTTCTAAGATCAAGTTCCTTAGAAGTACGGAAAACAATATTGTGAAAACCCCTGGCTTCTAGTGCACGCAAAATGGCTGCCCCCACCATACCCCGGTGACCTGCAATATATATTTTACTATCTTGATTCATAGAGGTTTTGTTGATGGTTGTTGCCCAAAATAACAGGTCTTTGTACGATTGATTATTTAGAATTTCAACGATATAAAGCAAAAAAAAGGAACCCTTTTCACCCCTATCCAGCGGGATAATTTTAAATATACAAATAACGTTGATTTTATCCAATTTTTCGGCCTGTTTTACTATAAAATAGCCAAAATAGCCGATCAACTGAATTTCAGCAACAATGGAAAAATTCATAAATTACCGGCTTCTCCTTACAACTTCTATAAGAGATTATTGCGTAAAATAATGTTGGATTAATATGGGGCGTATGTTCATTATCAATTTTTACTTGCATGATAATAAACTCATTTGCATACTCTATTTTTATTTTTTAGGCTGGCTGGGAATGGACTGTATTAAACGAAATAGTTGTTCCGTATCAGCAACATCAGTCAGGCGCATTTTGACATCCGGAGCTTGCATTTTCAAACCGTTACAATTTGTAACGGTTTCATTTCCTTCATCTTTTAAGCGCTTTTTCATAACACGCCAATACACCTGAGGATTAGGGCTATCAGTTAAAATAGCAATCACATCTACAATTGATATATACCATTTTTCCAGTTGAGCATCCCAAATGCTGCGTTTTTTTTCTTCAAATATTTTGATTGCTTCTTGTTTCATTGTAATAGCATTTTAAAACGGTGTGTCAATTCCTAATTCCTTGCAATAAGCAGCTATAGTGGCATTGGTAGTTTCAATTTTTTTCTCTAAGTGCTGCTATTCTTTTGATTTCTACATGGTCGTATATTACTTTATCGGACTTTAAGATGTTGTTGGTATAGGTATTCATCTTTTCGCTCAGATATTTGTAAAAGATAAAACCAATATATAATCCCTGAAATCATCGGCATCCATTTTACCTCGCAGGATATCGACTATTTTCCAAAGTTGTTGTTCGAGTTGTTATTTTTTATCGATTGACATTGATTACTTTGCTTCTTTAAACTTAGAATATGTGTTCGTTATTAATAAAGATAGTATTACCTATATAAAAGTTCGCCAAAGAAAGGGGTGATAATTATTACGAAGGGGCAGAATGTAATAACGGGTAGGTTTAGTGGCAATTTATTACAAGTACCCTAATAACAGTGAAAAATAGACCGCTTAGCGGTAAATAATTAAATAATCAAATGAATGAATCCATAAGGTAACCCACAGCTAAAGCGATTGGCTTTTAGGCATTGTTTTAAAATGAATGCTCAATATAGCTGGTTAGATGAATTATGCTTACATTTTTTACTTTTTCCAAGCAGCTAAAATAAATCATTGGTTTTATTGATCAACCGTCCTATTCAGGATAAAACAGTAAAATGCCGATAGTATAGTGAAAATTTGCCCCCCTTTTTACACCCTCTTCCTCCAACAAAAAATGCAAACAATTGATAAACAATTGTTTGCATTCATAAGGGGCGGAGACTGAGGGATTCGAACCCTCGAAACAGTTACCCATTTACACGCTTTCCAAGCGTGCTCCTTCAGCCACTCGGACAAGTCTCCGGTTAAAATTCCATTCTAAAATACTGCCTTTACCCTTGGGTAGCTATTCCAAGATCTTTGCTTCTACAATTTGCAGCTTTTTCAGGAGCGCAAAAATACAGTTTCGATGCTTATAAGCCGAATATTTTTTCTGCATTGGCTGTGGTAATCGTTGCAACGGTTTCTATAGGGCAGTTTTTTATTGCTGCCAACTTTTCAACCACATACTTCAAGTAACTGCTCTCGTTTCTCTTTCCCCTAAAAGGAACGGGTGTAAGGTAAGGCGCATCCGTTTCCAGCACCAGGTGCTTCAAGTCGATCTTGGAAAGCACATCCACCAATCCTGAATTTTTGTAGGTTACCACGCCGCCAATACCTAGGTAAAATCCGGCATCAATAATTTCGCAGGCAGTTTCATAACTGCCACTGAAACAATGAAAAATTCCCCTCAGTCCTTTTGGTGCGTATTCCTTTACAATCTCAATAGTTTGCTGCATTGCATTGCGGGTATGAATTACTATGGGCAGCCCAAGATCAATAGACCATTCAATCTGACTTCTAAAAGCAAGCACCTGCTCTGCTGCAAATGTTTTATCCCAATAATAATCAAGTCCTATCTCCCCTACCGCAGCAAAATGCCTTTTGTCTAACCAATCTTTCACAATTGTTAATTCTTGCTGAAAATTTTCCTTTACATAACAAGGGTGCAAGCCCATCATGGCGAAGCATTTTCCAGGAAATTTTTGCTCCAAGTCCAACATGGCTGGAATCACGGTACTGTCAATACCCGGCAGATAAAACTTTTCAACTCCTGCTTCAATGGCCTTTTGTACAACCGCAGCTTGGTCTGCTTCGAACTCTTCTGAATATAAGTGGCAGTGGGTATCAACTAATGGCATCCTAAAAATTAACTATTAAATTACTATGAATAATAATATCTAAAAAATTGTATAATTTTAAAAATCAATGGTTTAACATCAATTTTTCAATACCGCAATAAATTAAAAAAACAAATATACTTCTAATTAAAAACAACGAAGTAGATTGCAAAAGTTTTCATAGGGTACGGATTAAAAACGGGCCAGGGTTTCTACCCAGGCCCACTTTTTTTATACCATCACAAACCCGCGCCACTCCATATCATTGGGCCTTTTCAATAGTAATTTTTTCGAAACGAAATTCCTTCAGCTGAAAATATTCCAACAGTTTTGGTAATGCATACTTCATTTTATCATATGCTTTTTCGCTATCGTGCAATACAATGATCGATCCATTATCAGCGCTTTTCAAAACGTTTTGCAAACAACTTTCCTTTGTACATTTTATATCAAAGTCTCCACTCAAAACAGTCCACATAACTGGTGTAAGTTCAAACTTTTTTTTCGCCAAAAGCTTTAGTTGGAATGGAGTAATTTTTCCATAAGGAGGCCTAAAAAGACTTGCGTCTATATATTGTTTTGCCTTTGCAATATTCTCCATATAAATAGCATCCGCTGTATTCCATCCATTGAGGTGATTAAATGTATGGTTTCCTACAGCATGTCCTTCAGCGATAATTCGATGGTAGATTGCTGGCTGCTCTAACACATTTTTTCCAATACAAAAAAAGGTAGCTTTTGCTCCGAAACGCTTCAAGGTATCCAATACAAATGGAGTAGCTGCTGGGTGTGGTCCATCGTCAAAAGTCAAATAAATAACTTTTTCTTGAATAGGCATTTTCCATATACAACTAGGATACCATTTCATCAGCCACCTAGGTGTTTTAACAAAATAAAACATAGGCAAATTTATTTTAAAATTTGATTAAACCCTCAGAAAATATCCAACTTGAAACAGGCTGTTTTCTGTAAAAGGCTGGCAATTTTTTTCAATACAGTGACCAGTGCGGCCTATTTACACTGCTTCGCTACCGCCAATAAGCCCCCTAATTAACAACTTTCGCTTACCTAAATCTAGGGAAATGATAAATGGTAACAGGGGGCAGCTTTAATTGACTACCTTGTACCCCCTAAATAAAATAGTATGCTGATAGGACTACCAAAGGAAATAAAAAACAATGAAAACCGTGTTGCGCTTACACCTGCAGGTGTTGCAGAATTGGTTCAACACCATCATACCGTATATGTTCAAACGCAGGCAGGTACAGGCAGTGGTTTATCGGATGAGGACTATCAAATAGCCGGTGCTACCATACTTTCTACTATTGAAGAGGTGTATGCAACGGCGGAAATGATTGTTAAAGTAAAAGAACCCATTGAAAAAGAATACGCGCTGATTAAAGAAAATCAAATTCTATTTACTTATTTCCACTTTGCCTCTTACAAACCCTTATTGGACGCCATGCTACAGCAAAAGCCAATTTGTATCGCGTATGAAACCGTTGCAAAAAGCGATGGTAGTTTACCCTTATTAATTCCTATGAGTGAAGTAGCTGGTAGAATGAGTATCCAGGAGGGGGCAAAATACCTAGAAAAACCTATGGGTGGTCGTGGAATATTGCTAGGCGGCGTACCAGGGGTAAAACCAGCGAAAGTAGTCATTCTGGGAGGTGGCATAGTAGGTACCCAGGCGGCAAAAATTGCAGCGGGTATGGGGGCAGAAGTAGTGATCATGGATATTTCGCTGAAGCGATTACGCGAGTTGGACGATATTATGCCCAAGAATGTGCAAACCGTTATGAGCAACCGCTACAATATTGTTGCGGAAATAAAAAATGCCGACCTCGTCATTGGTGGAGTATTAATACCCGGAGCCAAAGCTCCCCACTTAATTACCAGGGACATGCTCAAGCTGATGAAGCCTGGAACTGTACTAGTGGATGTAGCCGTAGATCAAGGAGGATGTATTGAAACTTGTAGGCCTACTACACACGAAGAACCGACTTTTGAAATTGATGGCATCATACATTATTGCGTTGCCAATATGCCTGGAGCAGTTCCCTATACTTCCACACTAGCACTTACTAATGCAACGCTACCCTATGTGATCCAACTGGCTAATAAGGGATGGAAAAAGGCCTGCACAGAAAATGATGAACTCAAAAAAGGAGTCAACACAATCGGAGATAAAATAGTATTCAAAGGAGTTGCAGATGCATTTAACCTGCCATTGAGTGCTACAGATGATTTCCTGAATAAATAAACAGTGGTTGATGAAAGCCCATTGTTTTTTATTACCAGTCAAAAATCTACCAACAATAGTATAGCAATCGCTAGCATACAATATTACTTTCGGTCGTATATTGCAATGCTTTTATAGTAACTAATTTTATTATGGCAGGAAAATTAACCGGCAAAGTTGCCATCATTACAGGTGCCAGCTCAGGTATTGGAGAAGCCGCTGCAAGGATATTGGCTACCGAGGGTGCACAACTGGTAATAACAGCCCGCAGAGAGGATCGACTGAAGGATTTGGTAAACGAATTCAAAGGACAGGGAACTGAGGCCATCTATGTGGTGGGAGATGCCAGCGAGGAAGAAACGGCCATCCAAACAGTTGGCGCCGCGATGAAAAAATTTGGAAGAATTGATATCCTGCTCAACAATACGGGAATAGGAAATTATAAAGACCTTGTGGACACTTCAGTTGCTGAATACGATGCAATGATGGATACCAACATGCGCTCCAGTTTTTTGTTTACCCGGTTCGTAGTACCCCACATGATTCTACAAGGCAGTGGTACCATTCTACTGCTTTCTTCCATGGCTGGAATTAATGGCTATCCAGGCCAAGCAGTTTACTGTTCCACTAAATTTGCACAGGTGGGTTTTGCCCAGGCACTAGATAAAGAACTTAGAACCAAGGGAATTAAAGTGGGTGTGATATGCCCTGGCGGGGTAAAAACCGAATTTGCCATCGGGAAAGGACGCACCCAAGAAGGTGTTGAAAAATCTGAAATGCTGGATGCCACTGACGTAGCTGCTGCTGTGTTGCTCGCCTGTACACAATCTCCTGGCTCAAGAATTATTGAAATTCAAATGCGCACGATGGCAGAAGGACTCTAATGCAAGGCTGCTATAACCACAATAAAAATCTACCTTACTTGTAAATTAAACAAACCATTTTTAACCCCGATACTATGTTTCAAAAAAATTACCTCTTCCGTTACAAAACCATTTTAACCGGACTACTATTACTACTTACTGCAGTAGGAAATTCATTGACAAAAAAAGATCCAACAGTAGCACCAAAAACTTTCATATACCAATATGAAAATATATTAGGTACTTCATTTGAAATAAAAGTTACTGCTACCTCCAATCAACAGGGTGCTATTGCTGAAAAAACTGCTTTGAATGAAATTAAAAGACTTTCAAAAATATTGAGCGCCTACGATCTCAATAGTGAATTTAGCAATTGGATGAAAACAAAAGATATTCCTGTAAAAATTTCCAACGATCTGTTTGAGGTATTACAGTTGATGGATGAATGGAGGGCTAAAACCAACGGTGCTTTAGATCCTTCTGCCGAAATCATTACCCAACTATGGAAATCAGCTGCTATACAACAAACAATTCCCACTAGTATTGAAATTCAAGGGGCTGTATCAAAAGTACAACAAAGGCATTGGCTGCTCAATCAATCAGCCAAAACTGCCATACACCTGAGTAATGAGCCATTAATGCTCAATAGTTTTGTAAAAAGTTACATTATTAAACATGCTGCAGATGAAGTCCTGAAAAATAAAGAAATAAAATCAGTTGTACTAAATATAGGAGGTGATATTGTTGTGGCCGGTGATATAAATGAGTCAATTGGAATTGTAGACCCGAAAGCAGCTGCAGTCAATGATGAATGGTTAGACTACATTAAAATAAATAACAAAGCAATTGCCACCAGTGGAAATTATAGAAGAGGTGAATTAATTAATGGACAATGGTATTCCCATATCGTTGACCCAAGAACAGGCATACCGGTTAATCAAATCATTTCTGCTACCGTAATAGCCAATCATGCAACAGATGCAGGTGCTTTGGCAACAGCTTTTAATGTTTTAACAACTGAAGCTAGCATCCAATTAGCCCAACAAATAGCAGGTGCTGAATATTTAATCATCACAAAAGATGGTGAGCGCATTGAAAGCAAAGGATGGAAAAATTATGAGATAGCTACTAAAAAAAATAAATCTGTTTCCTCATCTATCCCTAAAATTGACCAGCGGAATTCAGGCTTGGAATTATTAATCAATTTGGAATTGAATCAAATTCAAGGAGGGGCAAGAAGACCTTTTGTAGCAATTTGGGTAGAAGACATCAACAAAAATTCCATTCGCACCGTATCCGTTTGGTACAACAAGCCTCGTTGGCTTCATGAACTTAGAGCCTGGTACAAAGCAAACAATAATAAATTTTCTGCTGAAGCAGGAAATATGGCATCCATCGCCAGTGCCACCCGATCTGCCGGAAAATATACCATTAAGTGGGATGGCAAAGATGACAAGGGAGAGGATGTAAAAAATGGCCTGTATACTATACATATAGAGGTGGCAAGAGAGCATGGAACCTATCAATTAATGAGTCAGGAAATAAAAATGGGTGAAATACCTTTTAAATTTGACTTGGGCGCAAATGCTGAAGTGGCAGCAGCTTCAGTAGAATATAGAAAGAAAGATTAACCATGGATAAGAAAACATTTGCCAGAATTTCGAGGTGGTTACATATTTATTTATCCATGATAAGTTTTGTAATTGTACTGTTTTTTTCTGCTACCGGATTAACACTCAATCATGCTGATTATTTTCAATCAAAGGCAACTACTACAGAACTGAAGGGTACGATCAATGCAGCCTGGGTGAGTGCAAAAGACAGTTCAAAAATTGACAAATTAGCCACCGTAGAATTTTTTAGAAACCGATACAAGGTGAAGGGTGCGGTAAGTGATTTCCGTATTGACGAATCAGAAATCAGCATTTCATTTAAAGCACCCGGCTACGAAGCGGACGCTTTCATCAATCGAACAAATGCCTCCTTTCAACTAATGATTACCAGCCAGGGATTCATGGGTTTTGTAAATGACTTACACAAAGGAAGAGATGCTGGTAAAATATGGCTTTTGCTAATTGACATTGCAGCCATTTTAATGGTGCTCATATCTTTGACCGGATTAATGCTGTTACTATTTATAAAAAAGAAAAGGGTTGCCGGAATTGTGCTGGCAGTTATCGGCCTACTTATAATGTATTGGATGGCTTTTTTCTAATACAAAAACAACTCAATTTTTATACCAGGGAAGCTTAACACCATTTCCTTGAACTATTCATTCAAACCTGCCAATTTTAATTTGACCTGTTAAAACGAATGGGACCGTTTTTTTGCATTTCTTCCATAATTTTTTTCATGCTATCCATAAATTGAGGCCTCGTCATTATTTCTCCCTTGGTTGGCTTTACCAATTCCTTTTTTGAATACTTGCCTGAAATTTCTACGGCAGCCGTAATAGATGCCCCATTATCTGAATTTACTTCTAGGATAGCACCCGGTAAACCGGAAAAACTTTCAGGCCCTACAGCAACAGGAATATCTTCCGCATACCAAACCACTACCTCTATCTCTTTGGGTTTATTGTCAACCCTTGCAGAATCTCTCCTAGGACCACCAGCAGGCGGTCCTCCAAAATTCATTCGCATCATTTGCCCCATGGTGGTAGTAGTAGCTTTTTTACAAAGATGTTTTGCAATCACCTTTGTTTCCTCAGATATTTTCCAATTTATTTTTCGCACTGAATCAACTACCAAAAAGTCTTTTTCAAATAATGAACGAGCTTCATATTGCATTTGAGCCTGTAGATCAGTATAGGTGATAGTTGAAGGCATCCTAAACATCATACGCTGCCCACCTCTATCGCCACCGCTACTGGCAAAGGGATCTGGTGCATCTTCTTCAATGATCGATTTAAATATACTTGATTGCTCATTGAATAATAGTTCAAATTTATCAGTTCTGGATTCAGGAATTCTAGCCCTCATTTCAGGATCTGTAATGTTTCGACGCATATTCATTACCCGCTCATATACAATTTTTCCTTCTTTCATTTGAGCAACTGATACAGTACAGCTGCCAAGTACCAAGGCGGATATCAAAAATGTTATTTTCATGTTTTTCTATTTTGATTGACTTTATAAATTTAGCATTTTTAATCCATTCTCATCATAAAAGAGCGCCCACCATTTCCACCCGCCAATCCGGATTTTTGTAAACTATAGGTAATCCCTATTAAAAAATACTGGCTAATCACATTGTATTGCTGGTCTATAATTTGAGATTGAGATACCGTACGGCTAATACCTGCACTTTTGTTTAAGAGATCATAGGCACTAAACTTCAACTCTGCACGTTTGTTTTTCAGGAAAAATTTAGAGAAAAAAGCATTCCATATTGGAATGGCGGTATTATATCCCGCCGCTCGCCCAGAATTAATGGTGTAATTCATTGACTGATTTAGCACAAAGCCCCAGGGTAAATAATTGGTAATATCTGCCGAATACATCCTAGTTAGATAATGGGTATTTAAGGAAGGATTTTTTGCATTATTGGTAATGCTATAGGAGTACCTTGTTGTAAGATTAATATCAACTACATCATTTAGCAGGTAATTGTAAGTAAAAGAAGGGCCTACACTTTTAATCACAATGGTATTCAAAGCTCCATTGGAGTAGGAAACATTGTTATTGAGGCCTGCATTTAATCCAACATTTAGTCTTGAATGAATTTTTTTCAAACCGAACCCATAGTTGGCGTTTCCATTAATCCTATACACCCCATTAACGTTTACAGGCTTGGATAATATGGTACGATTAGGCAAAATACTATCATAATTTACGATAGAATTATTAGACATAGATGCATTTAAGAAGGCGAAAAAGTTTTTTTGTGAAATGAATTTTGAGGAAAAGAACCTGAGATTTAGATTATGCGTATAACTTCTTTTTAAATTCGGATTACCCATATATGGATTGTTGATATTGCTTAGGTCCAATACGGGTTGCAACTGCGTTAAAGAAGGTTGAGAAGTAGAGGTCCGGTAATTGAAGTTTAAGTTTTTAGTGCGCGAAAAATTAAACTGCAACATAGCAGCGGGAAGCAAGTCAGTGACATGTTGGTTCACTTTTACCTGCGTATTAATGTTCGCTCCATTGATTTGGGTATTTTGCAAGGAAACCCCTGAAGAAAAACTAAACAATTTTTGATTGGTCCTAAAATTCATACCTCCACCTGAATACAGATAATTGCTTTCATATTCATTGGTTAATCGACTATTCAATAAATCGTATTGACCACTCAATTTATTGACATCATATACTTTTTTATGGCTGGCCCCATCAGTTTTACTTACAAAGGAATTAAATTCTAATAAAGATTTTTTACTCAGTGGCTCCGTATATACCAAATTGGCGGAATAGCTAGAAGAACTGCCATTTCTAACATTTTGCTGATCCATCAAAGAGTCTTTGGTGATGATTGAATTTAGGTATGTTTTTAGATTTGACAGTTGATACCCATTGGAAGTGGATTCATTGTATCCAAAAGTAATCGTCGATGAAATGGTGCGACCTTTTTTGGCGAATTTTTTCCTCAACAACAAATTTCCGGAAGCATTGAATGCATCTGATTCAGTAGAAGAACTTGTTTGAGATGTATTAGCTATTTTACCATCTGGCAAAACGGTCGTTGCGGAAGATATTGCTGAAGAATTTGAGTGTTGAGTGGTGATATTGGGAGTAAATTTAAAAGAGAATTTATCAGATACCTTTTGATCTAAAGTGCTACCAAATTTCCCTTGCAGGTCTTTTGACTGGGTATAAGAATTTGAATTTTGGTTAAAAAAATTGCCTGGCGTAAGGTTTTGAATAAAGGATTTGCTAGTTATATTTCGATCAATATCACTTCCTGAAATATTTGCATTCAAATCACTGTTTTTATTTTTGAATACATTAGAATAATTCCCTCCTCCTGCATACGTGTTGGCAACGCCTTGTGAAGTACCGCCCCCCATACCGGCTAATCCTCCTGCATCTCCACCTCCACTAACCATCATCATACCACCTCCACCACCCGGACGCATACCCCCTCCACCACCTGAAAAATTGACGATATCACCAAAAGAAAATCCCTGCCGATTGGTATTATTGGCCATTGCGATCACTGACATTTGTTCATCATCATTTAAACGATTCATATTGCCCTGAGCATCCCATCTGCTGGGAGTTCCAGCTGCTGCACTCAACTTACCAAAGGTTGAATGATTCCTATCTTTTTTTAATTTAATATTAATACTGGTTTGCTCATTGCCGTCATCAAAACCGGTAAACATAGACTGGTCAGATTTTTTATCAAATACCTGTATTTTATCAACCGCATCGGCAGGCAAATTGCGGGTGGCCATTTTCGGATCTCCGGTAAAAAATTCTTTCCCATTCACAAAAACTTTTGAAACTGATTTTCCATTTACGGTAATGGCACCAGATTTATCCACTTCAATACCCGGCATCTTTTTTAACATATCTTCCACTACCGCATTGGGCAATGTTTTAAAATTTTCGGAATTAAATTCAATGGTATCGTTATTAATTACTACCGGAGGTCTTTTAGCAATAATATCAATATTGGCCATTTTACTGGTATCTACCATATAAATATTGCCCAAAGACAATTTTGCAGAAGAGCCGACTTTACAAGCAAGCCATAAAGGATGGTAACCCACATAAGAAACAGATAGTAGGTATTTACCCGCTACTACATTTTTTAACTGAAAAAATCCAGCTTCATTCGTTCTTGTAAAACTGATTAAAGAAGAATCTTTGGCACGCGCCAATGAAATGGTAGCTGAAATCAGGGGTTTGTGTAAAGTACTATCTGTAATAGATCCTTCAATCAAAATATTTTGGGCGGTTAAAAGATTAACAGCCAATAGGCAGGTAGTAAGAAATAATATTTTTATACTATTTGGTTGGCTCATAAAATACTAGTTTTTAAAAAATCACTCATTGGCTGAGTAAAACTTGTTTTTAAAACTTGTCCCCCGCTTCCTCCATTTGCACCCAAACAAAACGACTGGGAATATTGGATAGCAACGCTTGATTATAGGTGTATACCACCCAGGCTTGACTGGGGGAAATGCAATTTCAAACTTACGAACATATTTTAAAAAGCAAATATACTCTTTGCAGCAGAATATACCCAGCTTTAGAATAGGTACAATAGACATTCAAATTGCAGGTTAAATTACTTTTTTTTCGAATAAGTGGGAAATTGATTTTTTGAAATTACATTGAAGTAATCAAATAGTTGGAGTCGAGAATTGAAGTAAGGCGTTGTAGGGTTTTGGCAATAGAATTAACTATTCAAAAGGGCATACTACAAGAATTAATAAAAAATATATTTCATTTACAGTTATATCTGCGGCTAAAAAATATTTTCATACTTTTTTGGAACGGAAACTATAGTAGGTGGTACAGTTGGGGAATGCTACACTAAATTATTTATTGTACAGAAAGCCTGAACCATTCGGCATCCGTATCAGGACTAGCATTATTGAGTTCAAATTTTTTAACCAAGATTCCGCCATCGTCATTCATATTTTCAATACTAAGTGTTACGCTTGCCCCTTTTAAACCTGAAGGGTTGCGCACAAATACTTTAAACCCCACATTGTACCCCTCCGGAAAATTCAGTTCAGTATTCCATTCGGTAGCATACAATTCCTGAATGACAGGGATGCGGATCGATCTTTCAAAGTGCACAAAAAAATTGGCTAAAAAGCTGACTTCTACCTTGATGCGATAGTGCATTTCTTTAGCTGTACTTTTTTTTACTCTTTGGAACAACTGTGTAAAATTAAATTTCATGATTTGAATTTTTAATGTGTGCTGTACTCAAGAATGAATGATCCGCCTATATATTGCAATTTTTTTCTACTAATTAAATTGTTATATTTATTTTGAACAATCTGTCATTTTACGAATGCCTATTTTCATCTCGTTAGGAATAAAAAATATCGCTGCTATTGTATTATAAATACATAACTATACCTATTCTGTACTTGTTTATTTTTATCCTTATCTGAATCTAAACATTCCATTACTAATTGCTTCTCTCCCACCGGTATTAAAACAATTTCATTACCGCCATATTTAGCCAAGTCTGTTTTAATTTTTTGAGATCTTCTGGCAGATAGCGCTTCGTTGTATTTATCAGTTCCTATACAATCTGTAGCAGATACAATGACTATTTTAGCACCGCGCAAATTGCTTACTCGCGCTACTAAATCTTTATATGCGCCATGGTCATCTTTAAAAATCCTTACTTTATCAAACATATGGTGCACCAACAAAAAGTCTTTGGTTACACTTTGTAAAGAATCTACCACCGATGTAAATGTTCGTTTAGCAGCTGGTGTAACTACTGGTGGAGTAATTTTTGGCTTGGGTGTAACAAAATTAACCAGCCCTAGATCTTTTTTATAGCTGGTTGGCACATCCGCAATAGTTGATTTCGGATGTATGTTTTTAGTAATTAATTTATTGGAGTTTTGACTAACTACACCATTTTGGCC